>NZ_JBEOPP010000055.1:0-32558 GCF_040310185.1 Shewanella sp. T24-MNA-CIBAN-0130
AATGATTTTTTTGATGAGGAAAGATCTGCTTATCGTTAAATTCGGCAAATAGTGGCGCTTTTAGACTGGCGTTAACATATGGTTTTTGGCTTGATTCACACCTCAGAATAAATGGTTATACGCATTGTTATTGGTATGATTCTCCAGCTCGAGGCAGTCCAACGATTTGGGTAGAGTCGGAGCGTTTTTGCCAGAAGAGAGCTTCAAATACTCGGATTGAATTATTTAACTATTTTGACCAGCAAGATGCATTAAATCGTAAACCAACAGATAAAGAGTTAAATGCAGAGATAAAAAATATTGTTGAAAATAGTATTTTTTATAAATATCAGAATGATCTGCTTTAGTATTGTATATAAATGGTAATCTAAATTTGATGTAGTGGTTATCAATTTTAGAATCAATCACTTAAAAGCTGAGCTTAATGTTCAGCTTTTAAGTAACTTAATATTAGATTTATACCAATACCTGCTTGAGCACTCGCTGCCAGTTTTTACCCATAAAACGATCGCGATCGGTGGATTTGAAACGAGCTTTTTTCAAGGCGTCGTCAATACGGCTCATGCGGTCGATGCTGTTGAACTCAGGAATAACGACATGCTTGGGCTCAACGTCAAAACCTAATACATTCTGTTCTTCTAATCGGTGCCACCATGGAAGGTATTCTTTTATGCCTTCGCTGTTATTGTTATCTAACGCTAATAGGTTTTCTTGACCACGAAGTGGAAAGTCATTGGCTATCGCAACGCTATTGACACCGCCCACTTTGGCAATATAACCGAGTTGCCTGATGTAGTCTTCAATTGTGGGTGTCGGCTTGTTAGTCAGCCAAAAGCTCATCATAAATACCCCAAATACGCCGCCGCTATCGCCAATAGCGCGGATCACTTCATCGGGTGAGCAACGGGCATTGTTTACAATAGCGCGCGCAGCACCATGGCTTTGCACAATAGGAGACCGACTGGCTTTTGCTGTATCAAGGGCTGTTTGGGCGCTGGAGTGACTCACATCGATCAGGATATTTTTACGATTTAACTCTTCTATTAGTGATTGCCCTGCGGTGGTTAACGGGGGATTTAAACTCTTTAAGCCGTTATTATCTAATGCGCCACCCGCATAGCGATTACCATAATGGTGGGTTAGCTGCAGCACGCGTAAACCCTGCTGATGCAAACTGTCTAACAGTGGCCACTCATTGTTTGCTCCGTCATCTTCCACACAGTCGGCGCCTTGAATTTGAAAAAATACCGCAGTTTGTTGCTGTGCTCTTGCCTTGTTAATGTCTGCCCCCGTTTGCCCTTGCAGATACACGTCTGGATTGGCAATGACCGAGTTAGCCGCTTGCTTAATACTATTGATGCAGGCTTGATAAGTGCGTTTATAATTTATGGTGCCATCAGCTTGCTCAATCTTATCAATCGCTGAAATATCGGCAATAAAGGCATCGAGCTTTGAGGCTTTAACATCATTGATGTCGGTGGGTAAAAACGATAAACCATCGATGTACAAACGACGTGATTCAACTGCCCATGCTGGAAGCGAGCTTAAAGGGCTTAATAATGTGGCTGCTCCAAGGCCTTTTAAGATATGACGGCGAGCTTGGTTACAGACTTTTTGAGTCATTATTATTCCTTAGTGTTGGACAGTGTTTCAGGTACTAACATCATGTGTATAGGCAACGATGGCTTGCGCTAACGCAGTTAAACCATTGGTACGAGATGGACTTAGTTGGCCACTTAATCCAAGGCGGTCAAAATACTGTTTCACATCAAATTGGTGTATTTGCTCAGTGGTTTTACCTTGGCAGTTGGCCAGTAATAATCCAATTAAGCCTTTTACAATACGAGCATCACTATCGGCTAGATAAAAATGTTGCCCATTTAAGCGGTGATGATAGAGCCATGCTTGGCTTTCGCAGCCTTTTACTTGTGCATCCGCGTGCTTAAATTCTGCAGCCAATGGCGGTATTAACTTACCGAGTAGCATAATCTGGCGATACTTATCTTGCCAGTTATTGGCTTGTTCAATGAGGTTAACCGCTTCAATTAACTCATCCGATAAAGGCAAAAATAACAGCGGTGAAGGTGTGGCGCTTGGGTTTAACATGGTAATTCAATTAACCTCAGCGGTAGATAAAAAATGCATTTGGATCATCGTGTTGTGCTTTGGAACTATAACAATAACTCTTTTACGGCATTAAGTGCATGAATAAATTGATCAACATCTTGCTTATTAGTATAGATGCCAATCGATGCACGGCAACACCCGCCTAAATTAAGGCTAGCCATTAATGGCATGGCACAGTGATGACCACAGCGTACAGCAATCGCTTGTTGATCCAGTAAAATTCCCACATCTTGGTGGTGTTCACCCTTAATATTAAAGGCCACCGCAGCAATATTGGTCGCGTTTTTGTCGTTGGCAATGCCATACAATTCAATATCGCCAAGCTGTTGCAACTGCTGTTGTAAATACTGGATCAATTGTTGTTCGTGGACCCATAATTGCTCGCGGGGCAATTGTTGTAAAAAACGGATAGCAGCCCCGAGACCAATAACTTCTGCGATAGCGGGGGTGCCAGCTTCAAGGCGATTAGGTAATGGCCCATATTCAGTATACGCAAAACTGACGGTTTTGATCATCTCGCCGCCAGTGAGCATTGGCGTTAATTGGTCTAATTGTTGATATCGACCATATAAAATTCCCACGCCTGTTGGCCCGTACATTTTATGGCCTGAAAACACATAAAAGTCACAATCAATTTTTTGCACATCAACGGCTAAATGGGCTATGGCCTGGGCACCGTCCACTAAGGTTAACGCGCCAACGGCTTTGGCTTTTGCAACCAGTTCTTCGACGCAATTGACTGTCCCTAATGCATTTGACACATGACATATGGCAACCATTTTAGGCTTAAGCGTTAATAATCGGTCAAAAGCCGCCATATCCAGTTGCGCGTCTGCTGTCAGTGGGATGGGGGTTATCACCGCGCCAGTACGTTTTGCCAGTTCTTGCCAAGGCACAATATTGGCGTGGTGAGCCGCGGTATCAACTAGGATGACATCATTGGGTTTGAGTTGCGAGGTGAGTCCATAGGCCACCATATTGATCGATTCAGTGGTGCCATGGGTAAAAATAATCTCGTCTTGACGTTGGGCATTTATAAATTCAGCCACTTGTTGACGAACCGCTTCATATTGCTGAGTCGCCCGGGCTGACAGTTGATGGGCCGCTCGGTGCACATTGGCATTATTGAGTTGGTAGTACTCGGTCATTGCGTCAATCACAGCTTGTGGCTTTTGGCTGGTCGCTGCGGTGTCTAAGTAGCACAAAGGATAATCGCCAATGGTCTGTTTTAGCGCTGGAAATTGATCGCGTATCGCTTGATGATCAAATAAAACGGCAGACGGTGTTGACGATGCAGGCTTCATAAAATAAGGGTTTCTATACTGAAAAGAAAAGGCATCAAGATCTTCATTGATCTTGATGCCCATTGCAAGGGTTTGTGGCAATTAGCGTATTTGTTAAGCGGTTATGTCATTTGCCTAGGGACAAGGAAAACGATATAGCGCCGACAATTGATTAATTCTTAGCATCAGCTCGGCAGATAAACTGACTTTGTGGCTGTCGATATTTTGTTTTAGCTGATGTAAATCAGTGGCGCCAATAATGTTAGAGGCGACGAATTTGCGGCTATTAACAAACGCTAAGGCCATTTCGGTCGGAGATAAACTAAACTCACGGGCTAAATCGATATAAGCCTGAGTTGCTTCAAGGGCCATTGGCGTACTGTTATAGCGGGCAAAGCGTTTAAATACGGTTAAGCGTGCGCCTTCTGGCCACTGATTATTTTCATATTTACCGGTTAACGCGCCAAAGGCTAACGGCGAATAAGCTAATAACGGCACATCTTCACGATAGCTGATTTCAGACATGGCGATTTCGTAGCTGCGATTAAGCAAGTTGTACGGATTTTGCACGCTAATAATGCGCGGCAAATCGTGCTGTTCGGCTAATTTTAGGTATTTCATAAATCCCCAAGGGGTTTCATTAGAAATACCGATATAACGCACTTTACCTTGTTTAATAATTTCGGCTAAGGCTTCAAGGGTGTCTAAAATAGGGGTGTAATGTTCTTCGTCGTCATGCTCATACATCATTTCGCCGAAAAAGTTGGTGTTTCTATCGGGCCAATGCACTTGATACAAATCGATAGTGTCGATTTGTAAGCGTGATAATGAGTCGTCAACGGCTTGATGGATATTACGCCAATCGAGCGCCATATCGCTGCGTATGTAATCACCTTTACCACCAGGCGCGGCGATTTTAGTCGCAATAACTAAATTATCGCGGTTGCCTTGGGCTTTGAGGTAGTTACCTAAAATTCGTTCGGTGTCGCCCTGAGTTTCAGCTTTGGGTGGCACAGGGTACATTTCAGCGGTATCAATAAAGTTAACGCCTTGACCAATAGCATAATCGAGTTGAGCAAAAGCTTCGGCTTGGGAATTTTGTTCACCCCAAGTCATGGTGCCGAGGCAAATTTTACTGACCTCAAGGCTAGAATGCGCGATACGTTGGTATTCCATTATCATCCTCCTATGGAATGTGCTTGATCTGAGGCTAGCAAGCTTTTGCATCCTTGCAAAGCGCTATAAGACAGTACAAAGAAAGAGTGAGCAAAAAACGTGCAAATACGTTTGTTTAATGCCTATTTAGCGTTATTACAGTGTTTTTGTCATGGCGATTTCACAGGCGTCGTGACCTGTTTCACCTAAATGCTGGCATCGAACGAAACCTAATTTTTCATATAAGGCCAGTGCTTCAACTAATATAGCGGTGGTTTCGAGGTACATCGACTGGTAGCCTTGCTGTTTGGCATACTCAACACATAGTGCCGATAATCTTTTCGCCAAACCTTGGCCACGTATTGTGTTAGCAAAATACATTTTCTGTAATTCACACACACCATCATTGGCTGGTAATGGGGCAACACCTGCGCCGCCAACGACTTTGCCTTGGTATTCTATTACCCAGTATTGTGAGCCTTGCGCTTGATATACCTCACTTAAACAGTCAAGCGTCTTATCGGCAACGCTAAACCCTCTATCCGCAGTTAAGCCATATTCTGCTGACACTTCACGGATCATCGTCGCCAATGCAGCATTGTCTTGAGCTTGTAGTGGGCGGATTATTGCCCCGTTGTCTAAGGTGAATGGCATTGTGGTTGGTCTAGTCATTAAATAATTCCGCATTGATAAAAGGAGCCATTGCCAGCACTAATGCTTGGGTATAAATGCTTTCACGGCTGGCTAAACCTTGGGTGAGCAAACCAATCGCGCCACCTTTTTGTTTAATGTTGTTGGTGTTAAAGACTCTGTCCATCACTTTGCCCAGTTCTTCACCTGCTTGTAAAGCGTTAAAAATGGTTTGCGGTAGCGGTAAGTTGGCGCTGCGACCGACAGATAATGTGTCGTTATGGATAATGGCCATATAAGCAAAAGTGGCGGGGCCGTGCTCAAAAGGATCTACACCGCCTTCCATCGCCACATAAAAGTCAGCCTGTTGATTTGCCGTTTTTGCATTGGCTTGGCAAAACTTGGCGCGGTTAATGGCCCCCAGTTTAGTTTCTGCTTCGCTCATGGGTTGCTCTGCCACTAATGATGGCGCATGCATGCCGCGACAATGGATTTGAACATCAGGGAAATATTGTCCAATGGCGTGTTGTGCTGCACTTATTTTAACCGGGTTGGTTGAACCCACAATGATAGTTAACGTTTGCGATATCGCTGGAGATGTTGGCATAGGGCTATTTTTCTTTTTTGTTTGAGTTAACCGTGACAATCACAGTGGTAAAGTTAACCACATTGTATGATATTTTAGTTCTTTTTGGTTTAATGAACCACTTTTTTTAATGACGATTAAGTTTAAGTTACTGTAAATAAAGACTTTGTAGAGTTGGTATAAAACCTGCTAAATCATTGTTAATTGCCGCTAACGCTTACCAACAAGCGTTAACTCATGTTAATAACATTGGTGTAGTGAGCTAAGCTTATTTATATCTTCATAAAGGGAATTACTCATATGTCTATTCGTATCGCAACCATTAGTGTCACCGTCGGGCTTATTTTAGGGGCGACGCTGTTCGGTGCGTCACAAGGCGAAGCTGAGTCGGTGTTTTCGTCATCACAAACCTCTGCGCAAACTCAGACAGATCTTAACTTGGTACAGCAGCAATTGAATCTTGATGCTGGATCATTAACGCAGTTAGTTGCCAATACGGGTGCAGGTAAGTTAACGATTATCGGCGTACAAGGCTTAACTGAAGTGGTGATACATGCTGACATCTATACCCAGTCATTAGATCAAGATGACATTAACATTAAACTCAGTTTGACCCGTAAAGGTGATAAAGCCTATTTGTTATCAGAAATACACACTGAGCATTTATTAGGTGAGTCCCCCTTTATCGATCTATTGGTCAAAGTACCGTCAACCTTAGCCCTAGACATTAACGACGGTTCAGGCTCTATCCAAGTTGATGACGTCAGTGCAGATATCGAGTTAACCGACGGTTCGGGCAGTATTGTGATGAACCACATTGGCAAATTGGTATTAGTTGATGGTTCAGGATCTGTTGATATTGATCAAGCGTCAGGGGCGATCGATGTGCAAGATGGTTCGGGATCTATTCGCATTAACCATGTTATTGGCGATGTCAGTATTGAAGATGGGTCAGGCTCTATCAAGGTTAACCAAGTGCAGGGTATCGTTGCGATTAAAGATGGCTCCGGCGGCATTGAGGTTGCTAACACCAATGGGTTAACCATAGTCAATTCTGGCTCAGGCAGTGTCAATTATCATGATATTAATGGCCCACTGACCCTTAACTAACGCAAGCCCCAATAGGCTTTTATTTTATCAAGCAGCTCAAGTTAACTGCAACTGTAATGATCTAGATGGTTTTTTGTTTTAAAGCCAGGTTTAATCATGGCATGATGCAATCACGTTATTCGTGACGCTAGCATTGTTGAAGTAAGAATTAATCATGGCAAAGAAGTTTTATGTAGTATGGGCAGGACGAGAAACCGGCATTTTTACCAGCTGGGATGTCACTAAGCGCTCAGTTGATAAATATCCGCAAGCCAAATACAAATCCTTTGCCACAGAAGCGGAAGCTAAAGCGGCATTTGCTCAATCTCCTGCAAGCAGTATCGGCAAAAGTACCTCAGCCAAGACGACAAGCCGTTCATCAACCGTAAAGCCTGCTGGGGCTAGCACATCAACCAAAAGCCTTGGCGCTAATCAAGCAGTATTAAGCCAATTTGATGTGGTGATTTATACCGACGGCGGTTGTGAACCTAATCCTGGTAAAGCCGGGTCGGGGATGGCGATATACCGTAAAGGCGAGTTAAGCGAGTTATGGTTTGGATTGTTTAATCCTAATGGCACCAATAACACCGCCGAGCTCAACGCGCTGCATCAGGCATTATTGGTGGCTAAAAAAGTCCTAGACGCGGGCGAAACCGTGCAAATCATGAGCGACTCCCAGTACTCGATTAAATGTGTCTGTGAGTGGGCATACGGTTGGAAAGCTAAAAACTGGACTCGAAAAAGCGGTGAAATAGCCAACCTTGAGATCATCAAACCGGCTCATGCGCTATATGAAGCAATGAAAGCGGATTTGGTGCTGCAACATGTCGCTGCCCATATTGGGATTGAAGGTAATGAATTGGCAGACAGAATGTCGATCCATGCGATTGATCAACAGCACAAAGGGTTCAGCCAATTTAGCGCGCCACTGGATATCAGTAAAATTCTTGCGTTGCGCACAGGCTAGTTATTGTCGCAACTCTCCCTTGAACGCCTTAGATTCCTTGAAAAATAACCACAAAAAAGCCGGATTGTTCCGGCTTTTTGTATACCACTTATGATCACTTACGATTGCTTGGTATTTTCTTCGTACATTAAATAATGGCTCTGTTCCATACCTAAGGATTCATAGGTTTGTTGGGCTATTTTATTATCATGCTCAACATATAAACGGAAGCTCGCAGTACCGCCATTGTCTGCGGCTAAGTCTTTTACTGCTTGATAAAGTTTGCCATAAATCCCTTGGCGACGATTGTGTGGGCGTATATACACACTTTGGATCCAGTAATAGTTATTTGCGCGCCAATCACTCCACTCGTAGGTCACCATGAGTGAGCCGGCAATTTCACCGTCAACTTCAGCGACTAAATATACCCCACGTTCAGGGTGGGTCAGCAACCCTTCAACACCGCGGGTTAACTGCTTGGCATCTAATGCAAGGTTCTCTGTTTCCATTGCCATGGCTTGATTAAATTGAACTAACGCTTGCTGGTCGGCCTGTTGGCCTATTCTTATTATCATCGAATTCTCACATTAAAAGGGCAATTACAACTGCATCGTATCAGTTAGTGATGGCAGCGTAGGTGAATAAGTTAATGCTGCCAGTGGCAGCCTAAGTGTACGCTAATTCTCTTATTTTATGGTATATAGCGCCTGCGTTCATGGTAGCGCTAATGTCATTAAACCAGTACAAATGAGCGGTTTGCTCATAACGTTAAAACAGTAAAACAAACAACACAAGAGGTTCATATGCAGTTATAGCCGCTATTTGAGCGAGGTAATCGAACATGTTTCTGTTGTAGCTAGTCGATATTGAACATCATTAGATTGACAAGATGTGCCTGAAAATGATCAATAATAATCCTTCTTTGGAGCGATTTTATGATATTTTTAGGTATAAATTGGAGCAAGATGTCCGTTTCCCCCAATTAAACTGTGGATTAGCGCTTACTTATTTATGACTGTCCACTAACGTATAATTGAAATTACTGTGACGATGCAGTAATGTGACGCCACGACAATGTAGATCAATGTCACAAACTGCATAAATTGATGGAGATAATTATGAAAGTTGCTGTATTGGGTGCTGCTGGTGGTATCGGCCAGGCTCTAGCTTTACTGTTAAAAACTCAACTGCCTGCGGGCTCAAAGTTGTCTCTGTATGACATCGCTCCTGTTACTCCTGGTGTTGCGGTTGACTTAAGTCACATCCCAACCGACGTAGAAGTAAAAGGTTTTGCTGGTGAAGATCCAACACCTGCATTATTGGATGCTGACGTAGTCTTAATGTCTGCGGGTATTGCGCGTAAGCCTGGTATGGATCGTTCAGATCTATTCAATATCAACGCTGGGATCGTGCGTAACCTAATGGAAAAAGTGGCGCTAACTTGTCCTAAAGCCTTAGTGGGTATTATTACTAACCCAGTTAACACAACGGTTGCGATTGCTGCTGAAGTATTGAAAAATGCTGGTGTTTACGACAAAAACCGTTTATTTGGTATCACCACTCTTGACGTTATCCGCAGTGAAACCTTCATCGCAGAGCTTAAAGGCTTAAACGTTGCTGACGTTAAAGTGAACGTTATTGGCGGACACAGCGGCGTGACTATTCTGCCTTTACTTTCTCAGGTTGAAGGCGTGACGTTCACTGACAAAGAAGTGGCAGCAATGACCACTCGCATTCAAAACGCGGGTACTGAAGTTGTTGAAGCTAAAGCCGGTGGTGGTAGCGCAACATTATCAATGGGCCAAGCAGCTTGTCGTTTTGGTTTATCATTGGTACGCGGTCTTCAAGGCGAAGCCAACATCGTTGAATGTGCCTATATTGACGGCGGCAGTGAGCACGCTACATTCTTCGCCCAGCCAATCCTTCTTGGCAAAAACGGCGTAGAAAAAGTATTACCTTACGGTGAAATTAGTGCATTTGAAGCTAACGCTCGTGATGCAATGTTAGACACCCTTAAAGGTGATATCAAATTAGGCGTTGAATTTGTTAAGTAATTAACAAATCAATGTACTAAAAACGCGAAGCCAATGCTTCGCGTTTTTTTATTTATAATGCCTAGCATCTAGCATCTAGCATCTGGCATCTAGCATCTAGCATCTAGCATCTAGCATCTAGCATCTTCATTCATCATCACCAATTTATCTCTTTGCCTTGCCAATCAAGATAACTGGCTTCGCCGTTAGGCTGTATTTCAGCCATGATCGCCGTTAACTGGCTGGCGACAAATTCTGGGGTGAATAACTTGCCTGCTGGCACATTGGCCTGAAACGGTTTTGATAATGGCGTGTCAGTGGTGCCGGGATGAAATGCGACGAGCTTGACTCGTTTCAGTCGCCTTGCATATTCTACGGCAGTGGTTTTGATCAACATGTTTAATGCCGCTTTCGAGGCGCGATAGCCGTACCAGCCGCCTAAACGATTATCTGAAATGCTGCCAACTCTGGCGCTTAAAATACTGATCACGCACTTTTTGTCAGCGGCTACGTTATGGTTTGCTTGCGACAATAACGCTGTCAGTGCGCTTAGCCACAGCATGGGCACAATACTGTTGGCATAAAACAATTGCTGCAATGCATCACTGTTAATGTCTTCAATGCGTTTTTCTGGCATCAGGTTTGAGTTTTTGGGTTGTTCAGTTGGCGATAGCGGCGTTTTGGAATGCAAAATACCATTGCACATCACCACACGAGTGACTTTACCGGCAACTAAACTGATGTTGTTAACACACTCAATAATAGAAGCTTGCTGATAATCACAGCTAAAATGGTGGTGCACTATGTTGGCTGGGTGTTCGGCTAACGTCAGTGCCGACTGACGGCTAATCGAAATGATACTTAACGGTACCTCTTGGCCTTGATCCACTACAGCTTGGTTGATAAACGCTCGGGCAATGGCCGATGAGGCACCAATAACAATTAAGGTTTCTGCTGAAGTTGGATCGCTCATGCCGCTTGCCCTTATTTGATGTTACAAGTGCCGTTACTACAACGCTTTTGACCCGTGAGTAGGTAAGATACTCGGTAGCGATTACGAGCAAAGGCCAAATAAGCCACATCGGCTATGGGTTTGATAACAGGCATGCGCAACAGTTTTATCCAACGGTGCTTACCCATCATCCCCCATGCTTTGGCGGTAACATCTAAGCCATAAAGCCAGCTGCCATCCGCTTGAAGTCCATGTAAAACAGTATTAGCGCGCACCACATCTAAATCAGGGAAGCGCAGCTTAATATCATCGGCATTAATATCTTCAAGGCCAATGCGGTTTAAACTGTCGTAGCGCTTTAATTGCTGCATTTCATTGAGGCAAAGCGGGCAAGTGCCGTCATAAAAAATAGTCAGTTCCATTATTAACCTCATTATTCAAAATGTGTATATTGAGTATTGTACGCACCACAAGCCTAGCCAGTTTACATTTACAGCAATCGAAATTTTATCCAGATAGGGCTGCTGATCGAAACGACTGTTTATGATCTTTTTATTCAACCTTGGCGTATCTAATCAAAACACACCACAAGGGCTCAATAATGCCATTAAGCCAAGCCATTATTAAGGTCACCAATTTACGCTTACGTACTTTTATTGGTTTTAACCAAGACGAGCGCGAAAAGCAGCAAGATGTGGTGATCAATATTGAGATCCATTATCCAGCCGATCGATCGTTTCAAACCGATAACGTTGCCGATGCGCTAAACTATAAGGTCATCACCAAAAAAGTGATTCAGCATGTTGAAGAGGGTAGGTTTTTATTACTGGAAAAACTGGTTGCCGACGTATTAGAAATTTGTCGTGAACACCCAGCCGTTACCATAGCCAGAGTCACCATTGATAAACCTCATGCATTGCGATTCGCCGATTCAGTGTCGTTGTCTTTAGAGTATCACAGCTAACTTAACCCATTATTTAAGGATGTTATTATTATGATGATTAATGACATAACCCGCGCAGAGTTGTCTGCTGAAGCATTGAAAGTTCAACAAGCTCTAGTCACACATGGACTTGAAACACCACTGGCACCAAGCCAGATGACCAGTGAGCAAAAGTATGAACGCATTAAAGGCTTAATGACTGAAGTGGTGTCAACGTTAGGGCTCGATCTTAGCGACGACAGCTTGGCTGAAACGCCGCACCGCATTGCTAAAATGTATGTTAACGAGATTTTTTCTGGTCTCGATTACGCTAATTTTCCTAAAATCACCCAAATTAAGAATAAAATGGGTGTCGAAGAAATGGTTAAGATCCGCGATATCAGTGTGGTCAGCACGTGCGAACATCACTTTATTACCATTGATGGGCTCGCCAAAGTCGCCTACATACCAAAAGACAATATTATTGGATTATCGAAAATTAACCGTATCGTGCGATTTTTTGCTCAAAGACCACAAGTGCAAGAACGCCTAACCCAGCAAATTTTAGTGGCGCTGCAAACCTTACTGGAAACCGACGATGTCGCAGTGAGCATTAATGCCACCCATTACTGCGTAAAATCACGCGGCATAATGGACACCTCATCAAGCACCCAAACCACAGCGCTTGGCGGCTGCTTTAAAGCCAACCCAGCGACAAGAGCTGAGTTTTTAGCTTAGGAATGACCTCCGTTTAGGATATAAACCGTTATCAATAATGGCTAATGACTTCAATTACCTCAAGTAACTGAAGTCATTTTTTTTATGACCAAGCTATAACTTGTCACCATTAGGCATTAAGATGACTTTTAGTCATCAATTGATCATTTTCTTTGAGATAACCATCTAATTTGCTTATGATAAAAGTTCAATGTATCAGAGCTAAAATAAAGAGAGCATTATGGAACGTACAATACTGATCACTGGCGTAGGTAAACGCATTGGCTATGCCCTGGCTAAATATTATTTGGCCCAAGGTCATCAGGTCATTGGTACCTATCGCACCCACTACGACAGTATTGAACAGCTGGGAAAGTTGGGGGCGAGTTTACATTCATGCGACTTAACTAATCCTGTGGCAATCGATGCATTGATTGAGCATATCAATGAGCATCATGATCGCCTCGATACCATTATTCATAATGCGTCAGACTGGTTGCCCGACAACAATGGCTTAAGCCCGAGCGAGACTATGATGCGGATGATGCAAATTCATGTATCTGCGCCGTATCAAATCAACCTAGCGTTAGCACCATTGCTGATCAGTGCCGCCAAAACCAATGACGATAGCATTGGTGCCAGTAACATTATTCATCTTACCGACTTTGTAGCCGAAAAAGGCAGTAAAAAGCATATTGCCTACGCCGCCAGCAAAGCCGCACTTCACAACATGAGTCTGTCGTTTGCGAGCTTGTTAGCCCCGCACGTTAAAGTTAACTCCATTGCGCCTGCTATGATTTTATTTAACCAAGATGACGATGATGCCTACAAAGCCAAAGCACTGGCTAAAGCGATGTTGCCTAAAGAAGCCGGTAATGATGAAATCATTTCTTTGGTCGACTACCTACTGGGCAGCCATTATGTTACAGGTCGCAGTTATGCGGTAGATGGCGGCAGACAGTTAAAATAGTCATGTCGTGAGGTATTGTTGCAACTAAGTAATAGACTTCTAGATGGCTAATTGCTAGTGTAGAGAACCGCTGCTATTATCAACAACTGCGGAGCCCCTTTTGGGTCATTAATCCATTCGAATATACACAGTTAAGGAAGGCGCTATGTCTGCAGCAAACATGAAACTGGAATCACTGGCATTACATTATGGCTACGAGTCTGAAGCAACCACCAAAGCTGCAGCAGTGCCCATTTACCAAACGACATCGTACACCTTTGATGATACTCAACACGGTGCCGACCTGTTTGACTTAAAAGTTGCCGGTAACATTTACACCCGCATTATGAACCCGACAACCAGCGTGCTTGAACAACGCTTGGCTGCGATAGAAGGTGGTATTGGTGCGCTGGCAGTTGCATCAGGCATGGCGGCAATTACTTATGCCATTCAAGCGTTAACCCAAGTGGGCGACAACATTGTCAGCACCAGCCAGTTATACGGTGGCACCTATAATTTATTTGCCCATACATTGCCCCGCCAAGGTGTTGAAGTCCGTATGGCGGCGTTTGATGATTTCGATGGCCTCGATGCATTAATTGACGATAAGACTAAAGCGTTATTTTGTGAATCGATTGGTAATCCTGCCGGTAATATTGTCGACTTACAGCGTTTGGCCGATATTGCCCACAAACATGGGGTGCCGTTAATTGTTGATAATACTGTGGCAACGCCAGTGTTATGTCGTGCATTTGATCATGGTGCAGATATCGTTATTCATTCATTAACCAAATACATTGGCGGCCACGGCACTACTATTGGTGGGGTGATTATTGATTCGGGCAAATTTGATTGGGTAGAGAACAAGCAACGCTTTGCGATACTCAATGAGCCCGATCCGTCTTATCACGGCGTGGTCTATACCGACGCGTTTGGTCCAGCGGCCTTTATTGGTCGCTGCCGCGTTGTGCCATTGCGCAATACTGGCGCAGCATTATCGCCACACAGTTCCTTTTTATTACTCCAAGGTTTAGAAACCTTAAGCCTGCGCATGGAACGTCATTGCTGCAATGCCCTCACGTTAGCTGAATATTTACAACAGCATCCAAGCATTAGCTGGGTTAATTACGCCGCATTACCGGATAGTCCGCATCATGGTACATGCCAAAAAATCACTGGCGGTAAAGCCTCTGGTATCATCAGTTTTGGCATTAAAGCCGATAATGCTGAAGCCGGTAAAGTCGCTGGTGGTAAGTTTATTGATGCACTGCAAATGGTGCTGCGTTTAGTCAATATCGGCGATGCTAAATCACTGGCGTGCCATCCTGCCAGTACCACTCACCGCCAACTCAGCGGCGCAGAGTTAGCCAAAGCCGGCGTGTCAGAAGACCTCGTCCGCATTTCGGTGGGAATAGAGCACATCGATGACATCATTGCCGATGTTAGCCAAGCATTAGAGAAAGCAATTGTGTAACTAACATAAATAAAATAAATAAAAAGCCCTATCAATACTGTGTATTGATAGGGCTTTTTATTATGCTATGAGGATCAACACTTTGCCGGAGCGGCTGGGGAGATCCAAGAGGGAAAAGCCGTTTTCCCTGCTTGAACGGGTGTGAGCGAAGCGCCAGGACCTTAATAAAATTAAGCTATTTTAAATAGCTAACCGTTTCGTTGGAGTAATTATCACCGGCAACGGCACATCCCAATATTCAATCGGTAAAACGCTCACTTGCTGACAGTCATGGGCATACCCGACGGCTAACGGCTTGTTATCAATCACTTGTGCCAAGGTGCGGTCGTAATAACCGCCGCCCATACCCATGCGATTACCATTATTATCAAATGCGACCAAGGGTGTCACAATCATATCCAGCTGCTCAACAGTGGCAATGTTGCCGACATCAAGCTTGGGTTCGGCAATGTTAAAGCGATTGTTTATCATCACAGTATCAGCGGTATAGCGAATAAACAGCAAATGCCCTTTAGCAAAAGGGTGCAAGCGAGGTAGATACACTTCAATATCTAATTTCCATAAAGCTTTTATCAACTTATTGGTTGCTAGTTCACCGTCAAAAGCTAAATATAGCGCCACTCGTTTAGCTGAAATACGCTGAATTTCTGACAATAAATGTCGACTAGCAATCAAGGCTAGTTGGTTTTGTTCCGCTTGAGAAAGGGCATTACGCTCTTGCCTGATATGGCGACGAATACTGTCACGGCTCATATTATAACTGTCGAATAACGGTGCTGGGATTGAAGGATCTGTAAATGAATCTTTATTGATAATGGCTTGATCCGTCATAAGTTTATCTGATGCAGTGCTGCCAGAAGAAAAATAAGTAATCAGGGTTTGAACCGCTGAAGAATCTGACTGATATGGTTCTGAATTAGTCATAAAACGCGTCATGCTCATATGTAGGGAATACTCCAACACTTACAAATGAATTTAAAAAAACGATAATCAACAACTGGAACTCAAAGTAGGTTATCGCGTTCTGTAATGAGATGAAATCACAGATTGATAGTCAGCTAATGCTGAATCACTTTGCATCAAACTTCCCCCCAGCGTAAGGCTTAGCATTACGCTGGGTTTTTTTTAGCAACACAATACGGGACTATTTATCCATGTTCATCGATTTTAGTAGCACCGGACTCTCGTAATCAGCCACCATCGTCTTTGCTTTTAACCAAAATTTTCTACGTGTTAAGAAGTAAGTAAAGCCAACTGATAACAAAGCCCACTCAATTAAATTATTCCCCATAAAACGTAAACCAGATGATAATAACGCAGCCACATCACCAGAATAATTAGCATTATTTTCGATAAAACCATAAGTTGGGTTTATTAAGAACAAACCGTATTGTAGGGCACAATAAAAACTGACTCCAGCAATCAATCCAAAAATTTTGCTATACCACTTTTGTGGCCATTTTACACCAATGACGAGTAAGTAAAGCCCGACCAATAATGAGCCACTCACGAGAGTGCTAGCCATGGCGGGTGAATGGCCAAGCAGTTCAACCGTGTTGTAATAAAGCGTTAACGCCATATGTGGCAATAATAGTGTAATGCTGATAGCCAATACCCAGATCTTAGCGTTACTGATATTTTTCCAATACAATTTTTTCACACCTTGGTAGCTTAACCACAATAACCCAAGTACAAAGGCATAATTAGCCACAGCGGGAAGCCCGAATAGGCCAAATTGCATCGTCAATAACGCCATCATCCATTCAGGTATTTGAGTCACGCTCATGCGATAACCGGAATCGACTGCAAATTTGGGGAATAACAGCGCGATTAACATCCCTAAAGTAAAGAATAAATAAGTGTATTTAATCAAGCCTGCGAACATGTTAGGTGTAATACCTTTAACGCTTTGCTTTTTTAATTGTGTCACTAAGTTTTGGTAGTTAGATAATACCGCGTCTTTAATATCAGTCGATACCCAGTTTTCATCTAATAATGCAATTTGCGTGTGGGTTGTATCGGCTTCGATAATGTTTTTTACAGCAGGGGTGGCTAATGCCACTTTGTCGGCGGATTGGCTGCCCCCTGCCATTTTCTGTGCCACACTCCATACCGCAGGATCGTAAACCCCACCGGCATTATGGGTGGTGTTCTTTTTACCGGCAAAGCACATCTTGGTATCGACTTTATCAATCGTCGCGGTAAATTGCAGGGTTGGAAGTTTAGCGGTAAAAGCATACATAAAGGTACAGCCATTAAGGGTACCCTCAACATCAACTTCAGTTATCTGAGTTAAATTATAGACTAAGTTTAAGCCGCTATTTTTGACAAATTCAGAGGTCCATTTGTGGTAATCACTGCTGTTATAAGCCCAGTTAGTGCTGCGTTTTGCTTCACCATCAATGGTGTAACTGTGATAGAGGTAACCGCCGCCACTACAAGTGCCGCACGTCACAGAGCCCGAGCCGTTGCAGGTATAACAGGTTTTTTTACCACTGCCCCAACATGATGAACAAGACTCTGTGGTATAAACCGTGCGATTATTATAGCTATCATGACGCGAAACACTGACGCGGCCACTACCATGACAACCACTACAAGAGTTACTACCAGAGCCATAACAGCTAGAACAACTTTGACTACCAGAACCATGGCAACGGTAGCAAACTTTGCTGCCCACATAGGTTTCAGGGGCTGATTTTAAGCCTCTATTTCTTATTAGGAAATTTTCCGCAATATCAGGCCCAAGTATTGTTAAGAAGCGATCGTTAAACAACGAATTCTGTCCACTGACATACTCTTTGGCTTTGTCATGGGCGAGATCTCGGGCATTGGATGCACTGCCTGACTTAATTCCAGATGGGCAATAGCCGCCGTGTTCATGTGCACTCACGCCAACTTCAATCGTCCAACCAAAGGTAAATTTAAGCTGTGGAAGCTTTGCTTGTTCGTTGCTTAATATTACTGGTACATCGACACCAGTGAGATCTTTACCGTTGCTACGGATAAAACTTTGGAATTGTTCTAATTTACTCACGTAATACTTCCTATAAATCAATGCGTGATGAATTTTTTTACTGTTTTTTTATCATTGACTGGTCACGTCTGCTGCTGACAAATTGATATTAAAATCAGTTTCGTCGGCTTTCAAATACACCCATTCTCTAACGGAAATATGTCCAGGGGCGCTGACTTTTATGTCATAACTGCCCGCGGGTAACATCATGCCTGCTTGATATGTTGGTTTAATATTCATCACTGCCACCTTGGCATTGGCGATATTGTTGTTGATAGTCAGAGGTAATAAGGCGGCTTTCTTAGGCGAGTATTTAGCAAGCTTAGTTGAATCATGTTCAGACATTATTGCTAAATCAAAGCGGTTAATGGGCTCACTGATCGCATTAAATCCTTTGGTGATAAATAAGCCTTGGTCAATGGATGAACCGATAGGTTGCACCATAGGTTGAGTCACTAATAACCATTTAAGCGCGAATGAAATCATGGCTGAATCATTCTTCTCCATTTGTTCAAAAAAGTAATGCAACGCCGATTCTTTCATGGTGTATTGGTTAACGGCCATGGATAAAGGCACCACAAAAATTGCCGCTAATAACAGGATAGATATTGCAGGTTTTATATATCGGTTAGGCTTAGCTTTTGCTGCTGCTCGAGTCCTTTTTACTTGCACGAGTTCTACGGCTTTCATCGGTAACTTTAATAGGGTTAATAGCACCAAGGCTAAGCTAATCGACATGGATATTGGCGGAATAATCGTTGATCTTAAAGCCGACTTACCCGTCGATTCAAAAGCGCCGCCGTCGGCAAACTCAACTTGTTGGGCTTCGAGCACATTAAGATACTCGGTGGTTTTCCGTCGTATATTGGGTTCAATAATTTTCTGTTTAAACTCACGGTTATTCCAATCAGCCAGCGTTGGTTTTACGTAAAGCTCTTTCATTTCATCCTCAATACGCTGTTGGATAACGCCTTGCTGTTGAAATGTCTGCCAGCTTAAATTCGGCGGCATGTCATTGCCTTTAGCCTTCATTTTTGATCGCCACTCACTATCAGCTTGTTGACGCACTTTTTTAGCAACTGCAATGTCAAAGCTATTACGATCGGTCAGTGACCAAGAAGGGGATAAGGTTAAGCCTTTTTGTTTCAGCTTTTTATTCACTTTTATGCTGGTAAGTTCATTTACTCTAAATTCATGAATTGAGTTAATGCCTAATGGATAGCCACCCGACTCTTTAATAAAATCAGGCTCCATTTTTAGCATCAACACGTTTTTATAATGATTCACATCGTTGGTATACACCATACGATGATCTTTAAATCCAGCGTCGCCACCCGTTACGGCATCAGCAGCTTGCATTGCAGTGTAAAGGCCAAATGTCAAAATCCCTGAAATAATGGAATTACCGACGTTTTCAGACGTCGAAATTTCTTCACGAACCAACCAATCATTAGGTGGAATATAAGGCATGCTGTATTTGGCTATTTCTTTGTCATAACCGTTCTGCAGTCGCTCGAAACAACGGTCTTTATTACTGCCACTTTTCTTTTCTGCACATTTATTACGCCGTTCAAAATAATCGTATAATTTAGGGGCTATTTTTTGTGCCCGGGATTCGACCCTAGCTTCATAAGCCTTGGTGCCTTGTTGGTATTGCTCCCAACCTTGCTTTACCTGGTTTTGGGTATCGAGCCAGTAAGCGTCAGATCGTGTTTGTACGCTAGCTAAGGCCTGATTATATTGATTAGAACCTGCAGCATACTCAGTGTATTTTCCCCGTAGGGTCTGGCGGAAATTATCATAGTTAGCGTAGTGTTGATCAAATCGAGACATAGCACGGTCGCGAACAAATTTTTCCATGATCAAGCGCTTTTTCTGTTTTAAATCGTCCACTAATTTATCATCAGCGTATACGAGTCCACCAAACACGGATAAAAACGTTTTTTCGATTGCACTGTGTTTTTTATCGGGGTCGTAATCAATGCCTTCAAATTTTATTGAATTTTCAATCAATGCGCTACGAAGTACTTGCGACAAATAAGCTTGTTGGCGCTCTTCTGGGGTCGATGCATCAATAATAAAATGATCCACTAACCACTTTTGACCAAAAAATACCGTTGGCCAAATAATCACTGCAATTAGGGTGAAATAACCTAAAGCCCGAGTGGCTTTAGCCACTTGTTTACCTTTTAGTAATAAGTCAGCTAAAAGCAGGGTAACGCCAACACCACTGATGGTACGACCAAATAATTCTACCGCCCGTAAGTCTTCCACGCTGGAATTGCGCCCGCCAGCAACATCGGTTAACGCCGCATTAAACACCGCCTCAGGGAATAAATACACTATCGAACAAATGAACATCAACAGCATCCACCAGAAGGGTTTACCCGTGTTAACCATTTGGGCTTCAACAGCTTGTTGTTTTTTAGCTTTGACAGCCGTTGATTGTTGATTTTTCTGTACTTTCTTCAGCTCTTTTTCAGCTGATTCCATCTTCTTTTGCGTCGGGGCAGTGTTAAGCAAATTTGTTGCAAATGGACTTTTGTTATTATCAGTCATATTAATTTTTATTAGCCTGACGACCTGGTAACCTTAAAATAATGGTGTCACCGGTGTCGTTATCAATTATTTCATCAGTAATAGTGGGGAAACCATGTTCCAACAAAGGCGTGGGTATGTTGTTAGGTGTCTTGTTAACCGCAGTGCTATGGATGGCTTTAAGGCCAGAGGTTAATGACAAATAATAACCTTCTGTTTGATAACCAAGCATTTCGTCAAAGCGATCAAAGTCAGCATCTTGGGGTAAAGCGGTAATATAACGACCGACATTACTCAATGCTTGATAACGCTTTTTAGGTACGGCTCTGTTGAATAAACGCTGGCAAATCTTGTAAGGCGTGGCATCCACAATTGCGCCATCGGGTAGCTTATTAGTGGTTAACTTAAGTAATTGTGATTGATGATAATCACTGCCATTAAGCGAATAGGTATAGACCTTCATTCCGAGTTGGTGAGCACGATACTTGACGCTGAGATGCTGCATAAAACTGCGAATGTCTAAGTGTAAACCAGAGTTGCTACCCAGCTTTTTTTGCAATTGGGTTAATGATGATGTTGCGGTGTAGTCTTTATAACGTGAGCGGTAACGTTTAGTGCCGTAGCGACCAGCAAGCTCAAGATTATGTTGATTATCTAAGTAATAGGCATCATTTTTTACACCTTTACGTAAATCTGCGGCTAACTTTTCAACACTGGTAGGGTGTCCACCTTGAATAAAGCCTAAGTAAACCGATGGGTTAATGCCACGTAGCTTGTATAGGACATCTCGTTCTGCCGCAGAATAATAAAATCCACCTAAGCCAATATATTTTCTGAGCATATTATCGAGTTCTACCAGCTTTTGGCCATTGGTATCAGATTTTATTTCTACATTGAGTCGTTGATTTTGGGTGCGATAAGCGCCAAATACTCTAAAGGCTTCTGCAGCCGTTATTGGGCGTTCGTTGAGTAAATTGTTACTGTGTTTATCCCGCAGTTTCAGATTAGCGAACTGCTGAACACTCATGCGATTTAGTTTAAAGCGTTCACCGGTGTAATACACGGTAGCGCGACCTGTTTGACTATCGTGATGATTAACCCAAGTGCCATCTTTGAGTAGCATTACGTCAATTTCGACACTGTTAAAGTTATCGTTCAAGGCCGAAGCAATAGCATGAGCGCTACTTTCTGGTTGACGAAAATCTCCACGGTGCGCCGAAATATCTAACTGGCATTGTGCGGTCGAGACCATTTTGATATTGCCATTGCTAGCCAGATATAAATTGCGATCGCCTAAGCTCAATTGAACATCAATGATATCCAAACCTAGGTTTGCTGCATCAGCAGGCAAATGAGATAACGCAGCAGGAATGATATGACTCGGTTTAACAGGGTCGGGTGTGGATTTACAAGCAGATAAGCTGAACATGAATACAATTAAAATGGTGCAGTAAACCTTGAGATGAGTGGAGCAGCTTGTCATAATCCATATTTACAAGTTATTAATATTAAACACTTTATACAGTAATATACGTTGTAAAACAATCTTAACAATAAAGTAACCTAGTGTCTCCGTCTGAAAGTGTGAAAGCGGGACTGTTTTGTATAAAAAACGGTCGTATTTTATTGGCTATTTGAGCTGAAGGATCAGCGTCACCAAGTTATGTTGTCGATTTATGCACAGCTGGAGGATAAAAGAGATCTTGAGGAGAAAAGAGAGCTTGGATATGAAACAGAGCTGGATATGAAACAGTGCTTGGATATGAAACAGAGCTGGATATGAAAGTGAGCTGGATATGAAAGAGCTTGGATATGAAACAGTGCTTGGATATAAAAGCGTGCTTGAGGATGAAATAAAGGCACTATCTAAAAAGTGTAACCGAGGTGATCTTCAAAAAATGAGCCTTAAAAAAAGCTAAATCTGAAATTAGAATGCTCCCCAAAATACCGCTGCTGGCGCAGCCCTTGAACCGTAGGTTCAAGGCGGGTAAATGTTCATTTCCTAAGGCTTCTCGGTATAATCCGAGCATGCACAGTGTCAACGAAAGCATTCACCCTGGGTTTGTAATTATCGGCACAGGGACTTAACCAACTGGCGAATATCTCAGGGAGCAAAACAGGGTAGAATCAAGTTATTCTTAATTCTGAAATCTTAGTTTAGCCTTCCTAGCTGCTTCGTTCAACCAAGGATGTTTCCAACGTTGACTGTAATAACGAAATTCGCTCATCCATTTGCGCCATGTACTGCTTATTCTTTTGCTTTTCTTCGTACAATTCATTACCAATATTGAGTGCGGCCATAATGGCAAGCTCTTCACGGCTTAAGTTGTTGGTCCGAGACTTTAACGTCGTCAGCTGGTTTTCAACTTCTCTGGCTACCGTGCGCAATGCTTCTTCGCGTCCTTTAGGACATCCGATGGAGTAGGTGCGCCCTAATAGGGTAATATCAACAGCACTGTTACTCATAATGTCGCCGCAGATCCTCAGTTAACCTCACTCGGGTTAAAGAGATGGGGTAAACAAGTAAAAATCATAAAATTTGACATATTTCATATCAAACTTGTCATTTGTTTTGCTAACCAGGCGTCTTGTGCAATTAATCGCTGCGCCAATAACAGGTCTATTATAAGTCAGTGTAGCGCAGTTAGCGGGACAAAAGACTGTTTGATAACCGTTTATTATTCCGAGCTGATGTTAGTAAAGTTCAGCATGTGAGCGAACTATATAGGGCTGAATTTAAAAGCGCAAGGCAACAGTATCCCTTTTTAACTATTTGCTGTTTGTGTGAACAAATCTGCTTCAGTCCCTGTATAATTGGGGCACAATACACGCTCGCATTTGGAGCATCATACTATCTCTGCTAGCATTGAAGCAGATATAGCGCTATTAGGAATTAACCATGGCAATCCCACCTTCATTATGTATTGAAAAACTAAAACAGGCATTAGATTACGCTGAAGTAGGCCAACATCCAGTAGAAGTGCACGGTGCACTTGTTGGGCTAATTTGTGGTGGCGTAAAACAAGAGAATTTTGCGTGGTTAACGCCGTTAGTTGAGTTAATGAACGACGGTCAGCCGCTAGAAGCGAACTTACAAAAGTTGATCAGTGAGTTGTATCAAGACACGGTGACACGCTTAGTCGATTTTGAATTTGGCTTTACCTTGTTACTGCCAGAAGAAGAAGTGCCGCTGAGCGAGCGCGTTGAAGCGTTAGCTTTGTGGACCCAAAGCTTCTTAACCGGCATTGCCATTATTCAACCGCAGCTAGCAAAAGCCTCATCTGATGTGCGTGAAGTGATTAAAGACCTTGCTGATATTGCCCAAGTAGAATTTGATGTTGGTGATGACGAAGAATCCGAAGTCGCCTACGTTGAACTGCAAGAATTTGTCAGAATGTCGGCTATTTTATGCTATTCAGAGTTCGGTTTAGACATGCCTTTACATGACACCGACGAGCATTCAAATTTTCACTAATATTTTTGGTATAGGCAGTAACGCAGCGTATGACCTCAGCACACACCTCCACACAACCACTTGCCGTTGATATTGCCATTGTGGGTGGCGCCATGGCAGGAGCCACGTTAGCCTTAGGGTTAGCTAAGTTATCTGCCACCTTGTCGCGTCCGCTGCGCATTGCCTTAATCGAAGCCCACGTTGCCAACAATAATCACCCAGGCTTTGATGCTCGCTCCATTGCCGTTGCTCACGGTTCTGTTTTTGAACTCACTCGTTTAGGCATTTGGCCCAAGTTGCAGCATCTTGGCACTGCAATTGAAAATATTCATGTTTCCGATCGCGGTCACTTTGGCATGACCGAGCTCAATGCTAAACCGCTTGGCTTAGGGGCATTAGGGCAGGTGGTAGAGTTAGCCCAAGTGGGCAAAGTGTTGTTTGAACAATTGGCTAAATCATCAGTTGAGGTGTTTTGTCCGGCTACCGTGACTGAGTTGCAGGCTCAAACCAACGGTCACTTATTAACTTTAGATAACGGCACGCAATTGCATTGCCAGTTATTGGTTGCTGCCGACGGTGCTAACTCGGTTGTGCGTCAACATTTACAACAGCCTACAGAGCAAGTCGATTTTGATCAAACGGCTGTCGTTGCCAACGTCATTACTGACCAGCCGCATCAGCATTGGGCTTATGAGCGCTTTACCCAAACAGGCCCATTAGCACTGTTACCGATGAAGTCAGTGCCATCAACACCTGCTACTCAATCGCGATATTCACTGGTATGGGCATTACCGCCCGCTCAAGCAGAGCAACTAAAACATGTCGACAAAGCCGAGTTTTTAGGCGCATTACAACAAGCCTTTGGCCATCGCGTTGGTCGCTTCGTTGATGTCGGTCAGCGCAGCAGTTATCCACTCACATTATCGTACATGCCAAGACCGATTTACCATCGCTGTATTTTTATTGGTAATGCGGCGCAAACCCTGCACCCGATTGCCGGACAAGGTTTTAATCTTGGGCTGCGTGATGTTGTGGGCTTACTGGATGTGCTTAAACAGGCTTTTAGTACGTATAAATTAGCCAATCCCTCAACCGAGGTCGATGTCGGCAGTAATGCTATCTTGCATCAGTATTTAGCCGCGCGCCAAGCGGATCGCGACAGCACGCTGAGTAATATCGAATTTTTAGTACGTGGCTTTTCCAACCAATATTGGCCGATGGTAGCGGGCCGCAATCTTGGTTTACGCCTTTTGTCTTGGTTACCCCCACTCAAACGTCCCGTTGCTCAAACCGCAATGGGTTGGCGTTAACTCTTTTAAGGTAAGGATTGACCATGTATTCAACTCAAACATATGATGTTGCCATCGTCGGAGGTGGCATGGTCGGGCTCGCTACCGCAATCGGTTTAGCCAACGCCGACCTTAATGTCGTGGTCATCGATGCTGGCACAATTCAAGCGGTCAGTGGCGAGCCTAAATTGCGTGTCAGTGCCATTAACAAAGCCAGTCAGCAATTGCTACAAAACCTCGGTGCGTGGCAATATCTCGATGACAATCGTGTCAGCCCTTACCAAAAAATGTCGGTGTGGGACAAAGACGGCCTAGGCAAAATTGAATTTGACGCCCACAGCATCAGCGAAACGCATTTAGGCTCGATTATCGAAAACGATGCCATCAGCTATGCCCTTGCCAAACGTGCAAGTGAGATCAGTAATTTAACCCATTTAGAAGGCCAACGCCTTGAACGTATAGCCTTTGGCGAACGCGAAGCTTGGCTTACCTTAGCCAATGGCGACAACATTAGCGCCGCCGTGGTGGTGGCTGCCGACGGTGCCAACTCTTGGGTGCGCCAGCAATGCAGTATTCCGCTGACATTCTGGGACTACGGTCACCATGCCATTGTCGCCACAGTGCGCACCGAACTCGCCCATGACGCCACCGCCAGACAAGCCTTTTTACCCGGCGGCCCATTAGCTATGTTGCCCTTGTATGACGACCATTTATGTTCGATTGTGTGGTCGGTGTCGCCCGATCAAGCCAAGCAATTATTAGCGCTTGATGAGGTTGAGTTTTCAAAAGCATTAACCGCCGCGCTTGATGGTCGTTTAGGCTTGTGCCAAGTGATCAGCGAGCGTCAATCATTTCCACTGCGGATGCGTTATGCGCGCCATTTTGCGCGCCACCGTTTAGTGCTGGCCGGTGACGCCGCCCATACCATTCATCCGTTAGCCGGCCAAGGGGTTAACTTGGGCTTTTTAGACGCTGCCAGTATCATCGACACCTTTACCCAATTGCATGAGCAAGGCAAAGACTTAGGCGAATATAGCCATTTGCGCGCCCTTGAACGTTGGCGCAAAGCTGAAGCCATGGAAATGATAGCCACTATGGAAGGCTTTAAAAGACTGTTTGCCGGCAGCAATCCGCTTAAAAAAGCCATGCGCGACATCGGCCTAACCCTAGTTGATAATGTCGCTGGACTGAAAACAGTGTTCATCAAACAGGCTATGGGTAACAAAATGACATTACCTAAACTTTGTCGTGAGCCAATTTAATCATAGCTAATGTAGAAACTTGTTTAATATCAGGTAGCACAGTTAAATCAGTTATTTTATTGTAAATAATTATGTAAAAAAATTATGCCAATAGATTAGCTAAACTAATGCGACTGGACTCGGATTAGAAAATTCTTTTGTATACAAATTGGGTCTGCGGAGTATAATTTTGTTCGCATTTTATCAAATACCTACATAAGAAAGGCCTCAAAAAAAGGGATAATAATGGCTAGCAAAACAGTACTTTTTAACAAGCATTTACAATCAAACGCCAAAATGGTTGATTTCCATGGTTGGGAAATGCCGATTAACTACGGCTCTCAAATCGAAGAGCATCACGCAGTACGTCAAGACGCAGGCATGTTCGACGTGTCTCACATGACCGTAGTTGACGTTACCGGCAGCGATGCTTGTGCCTTCTTACGTAAGTTACTTGCTAACGATGTCGCCAAACTTACCGTACCGGGTAAAGCCCTTTATGGCGGAATGCTAGACGAAAACGCTGGTATCATCGACGACCTTATTACCTACTACTTAACCGACACCCATTACCGCGTAGTGGTTAACTCCGCTACTCGCGACAAAGACCTAGCCTGGATCAACAAACAAGCCGCCGCGTTTGATGTTGTGGTTAGCGAACGTCCAGAATTGTCGATGATTGCCGTACAAGGCCCTAACGCGAAAGCGAAAGCCGCTAGCGTATTCACCGCCGATCAAAATGCTGCTATTGCAGGCATGAAGCCATTCTTTGGTGTGCAGTCAGGCAGTTTATTTATTGCCACCACAGGTTACACCGGTGAAGTTGGCTACGAAATCATTGTCCCAGAAGCTGAAGCCGAAGCCCTATGGCAAGCACTCTTAGAGGCAGGCGTTAAGCCGTGTGGTCTTGGTGCCCGCGACACATTACGCTTAGAAGCGGGCATGAATCTATACGGCCAAGACATGGACGAGTCAATCAATCCACTGGCTGCTAATATGGGCTGGACCGTTGCGTGGGAGCCAAGCGATCGTGACTTTATCGGCCGCGAAGCGTTAACCGCGATTAAAGCGGCAGGCACGACAAAGTTAGTTGGTTTGGTCATGGAAGAAAAGGGCGTGTTACGCCATGATATGGCGGTATTTTTTACCGATGCAGACGGTGTTGAACACCAAGGTGTGATCACCAGTGGTTCGTTTTCGCCAACGTTAGGCTATTCTATCGCCATGGCCCGTGTACCCAATGGTATTGGTGCCACAGCTAAAGTTGAAATGCGTAAAAAACGCGTGACCGTAAAAGTCATCGCCCCAAGTTTTGTGCGCAATGGTAAACAAGCCTTCTAATGTTAGTGGCGTGTTACCGACACCGAATTTATTGATTAAGTCTTTGAACATCAGATTAAGGAACAGCAACAATGAGCACTATTCCGGCAGAATTGAAATATGCATCTTCACACGAATGGATCCGTAAAGAATCAGACGGTAGCTACACAGTAGGTATCACTGAGCATGCTCAAGAGCTTCTTGGTGACATGGTATTCGTAGAATTACCAGAAGTAGGCGATACCGTTACCGCCGGTGAAGATTGTGCAGTAGCAGAATCAGTCAAAGCGGCTTCAGACATCTACGCACCGATTTCTGGTGAAGTGATTGCCGTAAACGAATCATTAGAAGATTCACCAGAACTGGTTAACAGTGACGCTTTTGGTGAAGGTTGGTTCTTCCGTGTTATGCCTTCTCTTGAAGCCGAAGTTGATGCATTGCTTGATGCCGACGGTTATCAAGAAGTCATTGACCAAGAATAATCACCCATAACACTAGAAGCTCCCTAGGGAGCTTCTTTGTTATATGAAGCTAAAAATGTTGCGCCGATAATCTCTAACCCGTGGCAGTTAAAAAGCCAATGACGAAGCCGCAACATAATAAACCGTAAACAGGTTATTCACGTATTACCCATTTTCACCCTAATCCAGTTATGTGCCCTACCGCCTCAACTGGTCGATTTGGAACAAGGTTTAATATGACCAAGCAAACCCTGACACAACTAGAACAGCACGAACTTTTCCTGACGCGCCACATCGGCCCAAATGCAGAACAACAACAAGACATGTTGAACTTCATTGGCGCAGAGTCGCTAGACGATCTGACCGCCCAAACGGTCCCAGGCAAAATTCGCTTACCCCAAGAGCTCACCATAGGTGATTCCTGTGGCGAAGCCGAAGGTATCGCCTATATCCGTAACATAGCAGATAAAAATACAGTCTTTAAAAGCTATATCGGTATGGGTTACTACGGCGTGCAAGTGCCTAATGTCATTTTGCGTAATGTGTTTGAAAACCCAGGTTGGTACACGGCTTACACGCCGTACCAGCCAGAAATCGCCCAAGGCCGTTTAGAAGCCACGTTAAACTTCCAGCAAGTGTCAATGGACCTTACCGGTCTTGATCTTGCCTCTGCATCATTATTAGATGAAGCAACCGCAGCAGCAGAAGCCATGGCATTAGCCAAGCGCGTCTCTAAAGCCAAAAAAGCCAACATCTTCTTTGTTGCCGACGACGTATTCCCGCAAACCCTCGACGTAGTCAAAACTCGCGCCGAATGCTTTGGTTTTGACGTGGTCGTTGGCCCAGCAAAAGAGGCAGTAAATTACGAATTATTTGGTGCGTTATTCCAATACACCAACCGCATTGGTCAAATCACCGACTACACCGAATTATTTACTCAGTTACGTGACAAAAAAGTGGTGGTTACCGTTGCCGCCGACATTATGTCGTTATTACTGCTTAAATCACCGGGCGCCATGGGCGCAGATGTGGTGTTTGGTAGCGCGCAACGTTTTGGCGTACCCATGGGATACGGCGGACCTCACGCGGCCTTTTTCGTGGCCCGTGATGAGCACAAACGTTCAATGCCCGGTCGCATTATTGGTGTGTCAAAAGACCGCCGCGGCAACAGCGCATTACGCATGGCCATGCAAACCCGCGAGCAACATATTCGCCGCGAAAAAGCCAACTCAAACATTTGTACGGCGCAAACCTTATTAGCCAATATGGTGTCGTTTTATGCGGTATTCCACGGCCCACATGGCTTAAAAACCATCGCATCACGCATTCACCGCTTTGCCGACATTTTAGCCGCAGGCTTAAGCGCTAAAGGCTTAACCTTAGCGAACACTTCATGGTTCGACACCATCAGTGTTAAAGGTGCCGACGTTGCAGCGATTAACGCCCGAGCATTAGCGGCCAAGTTAAACTTACGCATCGACGCCGACGGCGCATTTGGGGTGAGTTTTGACGAAACCACTACTCGCCAAGATCTGGTGGTATTGTTTGATGTGATTTTAGGTGCTGGCCATGGCATAGATGTCGCCACATTAGATGGCGCCATTGTGGCCAATGGCAGTCAGTCAATCCCACAAGCATTAGTACGTCAAGACGCGGTATTAACTCATCCAACGTTTAATCGCTACCAAAGCGAAACCGAGATGATGCGTTATATCAAGCGTCTGGAAAATAAAGATTTAGCCCTAAACCACTCTATGATCTCGTTAGGTTCATGCACCATGAAGCTCAACGCCGCAGTGGAAATGCTACCGGTAAGCTGGCCAGAATTTGCTAACATGCACCCATTTTGCCCACTTGACCAAGCACAAGGTTACACTCAGTTAATTAATGAGTTGTCTGAGTTTTTAGTCAACATCACCGGTTACGATGCCGTGTGTATTCAACCTAACTCAGGTGCACAAGGCGAATACGCCGGTCTATTAGCGATTAAGAAATACCACGAGTCTCGCGGCGACGCGCACCGTAACATTTGCTTAATCCCGCAATCGGCCCACGGCACCAACCCAGCATCGGCACAACTTGCTGGTATGAAGGTTGTTGTTACTGCGTGCGACAAGCAAGGTAACGTTGATTTAGACGATTTACGTACTAAAGCGGTCGAGCTTGCCGACAACTTATCGTGCATTATGATCACATACCCATCGACCCACGGCGTGTACGAAGAATCAATCCGCGAAGTGTGCGACATCGTCCATCAATATGGCGGTCAAGTGTATTTGGACGGCGCCAACATGAACGCCCAGGTTGGCTTAACCTCACCGGGCTTTATTGGCGCAGACGTATCGCATTTAAACCTACATAAAACCTTTGCTATTCCCCACGGCGGCGGGGGGCCTGGTATGGGCCCAATCGGGGTTAAAGCGCACCTTGCGCCATTTGTAGCAGGCCACGTAGTGGTTAAGCCTGGCCGCGAAAGCGACCACAACGGCGCAGTATCTGCTGCACCTTATGGCAGCGCTAGCATCCTGCCAATCAGCTGGATGTACATTAAGCTGTTAGGCACCAATGGCGTTAAGCAATCAACCCAAACGGCGCTATTAAACGCTAACTACATCATGAAAAAGCTGTCAGCACATTACCCTGTGTTGTTCACCGGCCGTAACGAGCGGGTTGCCCACGAATGTATTATCGACTTACGTCCATTGAAAGAAATCTCTGGCGTAACCGAAATGGATATCGCTAAGCGTCTTAACGATTATGGTTTCCACTCACCCACCATGAGTTTCCCTGTGGCGGGCACCTTGATGATTGAACCAACTGAATCTGAGTCTAAGGTTGAGTTAGACCGTTTCGTTGAAGCGATGATTTCTATTCGCGGCGAAATCGCCAAAGTAGCAGCGGGCGAGTGGCCAGTAGACAACAACCCACTGCACAATGCACCTCACACCCTAGCAGATATTATGGACATCGAATTTGATTCACGTCCGTACAGTCGTGAAGTGGCCGTGTTCCCAACGGCGGCGGTTAAGGCGAATAAGTTTTGGCCAACGGTTAATCGTATTGATGATGTTTATGGGGATCGCAACCTTATGTGTAGTTGCGTACCTTTATCTGACTACGAGTAAATAGCTACTTAACCTCAGTAATACTGCATCAGCCGCTACTTTTCGCTACTCATTGACAACAGTCAACTCCGTGGCGAAAAGCAGCGGCTTTTTTGTTTCCTAATTGTCATTCTGGAAATGTTTTTGAGCTGGAATAAAGGTTTATTTTTTTGTTTTGGTTTTGGCGATGGCCTGCGGCCACTAACATCGTGGCGCTTCGCCCACACCAGACCAAAAGGGTAAAGCGATTGTACCCCTTTGCAAACCCTCAGCGTTCCGGCTACATTTTCTGGTAAGCGAAAGGTCGCGACGGAAACTAATCTAGCTTTGATAAGTGGGGTCAGACTCTGACCCCACTTATTTGTAAGTTTACTCTGACCCCACTTATTACTGTTTATTTGTAAATTAATTGAGGCGACAACTATCCTGACACAGGGGGCTTATGTCCTGCGGCTACTAACCTCGCTGCGTTTTGTCCATACTTGAGCAAAGGGGTAAGGCATATTTTTTGTGTATAAATCAGCTTTTTCAAAACCTCAGTATTCCGGCAATATTTTCGCTTTTAACTTCGTGTGAGGTTTGCATCAGTCAAGCCCTGTGATTGATAATGCTCCACCATTCATTGAGCTTTCAATTGCAGAGAACAGACTTTGTCGGCGAGTTTTGTGCATCTTTTGCGTTAACAGGGCGGGTGACAAGTGAGAGGCATTTTGATAAAAGGTGTTTTGCATTCATGGCATTTACTCGTGGTAATTTTTGTTTGGCGATAAATTTGATCACCAAATGCCATGAATGTTCCTCAGTTTTTTACTTATCTCTTTATTTATTCAGTTCTTTTTTTGGGGATTCGTCAGACTCTGACCCCATTTATTTTGAGATAACAGATCTCCTTTCTTCCTACTATTTATTATTCATTAAGAGTTATGCTTTTGGTTTGCTTTTATTTTTTTTATTAATATGTCTAATCGATCTAAAAAAGCAAAATTAATCGATATTACGTTATACAAAGTGTAAAGCTGCAAAATGCATAAAAACCATAATAAACAATATATTAGTGCGGTTGTTTTGTTTTCGTAATCTATGTAAAAGTCAAAGCTACTAAGAATAGGGATTAAAATGCTATTGATAAATAGACAGCTGGATAAAATGAATGTTGATGTAAATATAGTCAGTATCATTTTCTCAAGTCTTTTCGCCAGGGCGAGATCGTGAACGTTTTTTAAACAATTTAACTCACTATTTGACGTTAACATCTCGCTATGATCTTATACT
>NZ_JBEOPP010000056.1:0-32277 GCF_040310185.1 Shewanella sp. T24-MNA-CIBAN-0130
ATAATCAAGACACCCAGCTAATAATCAAGACACCCAAGATTATTGGCTAAATATTGAGCGCTCAACTACGCTTTATTTACCCTTTCCAAACGGTAATTAAAGATGGCCAGACCAAGACAAATCCTCGTGAGTTTAGAAGATACGCCTTACTATCACTGTTGTTCGCGTGTGGTGCGTAAGGCATTTTTATGTGGTTTTGATAAATCCACTGGTGAGAACTTTGAGCATCGGCGTGAGTGGGTTGATTCACGCATTCTTGAGTTAGCGACCATCTTTGCTATTGATATCTGTGCTTATGTCGTGATGAGTAACCATTTGCATGTAGTGTTGAAAATCGATGCTGACAAAGTAAAACAGTGGTCAGATAAAGACGTGCTAACTCAATGGCACAAAGGCTTTAAGGGCACGTTACTTACGCACAAATACCTTAAAGAGGAAGACCTTAACCAGTTTGAGCTTCAAACGGTTAATGAATGCATTACCGAATACCGTAAGCGCTTAATTGATATCAGTTGGTTTATGCGTTCACTCAGTGAGCCCATCGCCAGAATGGCCAACAAAGAAGATAAGTGTACAGGTAGATTCTGGGAAGGTCGTTTCAAATCTCAAGCTCTGCTTGATGAAGCCGCAGTATTAGCCTGTATGGCCTACGTTGATTTAAACCCTGTTAGAGCGAAGATGGCCGCCACACCTGAAATCTCAGATTACACCAGTATTCAGCGCCGTATAAATTCAGCAATGAAAGGCGAGCAACCACCTGAGTTATTACCGTTTGTGGGTAATGAGCGACTCAATATGCCTAACGGGCTCATGTTCAGTGTAAAAGACTACATCGTCTTAGTTGAAGATACTGGTCGGATTATTCGAGAAGATAAACGTGGTGCCATTAGCTCAAGCAGTCAGGACATACTGAATAGACTCAACATCCCAGCAGAGAATTGGCTTAAAATCACCACAGAGTTCGGCACATTATTTAAAGGAGCTGTCGGAGCATTACCTGCCTTAACCGAATACTGTGAGCATTTAGAGCGAAAACGACGACAAGGCGCTGCAAATTGTCAGCGCTGGCTGTGCGCTTAAGTCACAATCCCCAATCAAATTACAATTCACCTTACACTTGATGACTATCAAGTTTTCCTGCTGTGCCTAATTTCGAAAAAGACAAGTAAACGAGTTTTTTATCGCTAATGTTTTAGTCATATCGATAGAAATAGGTGAGTTGAGTACATCGAGTATACCTCTCGCCAAAGCCATGAAAACGAGTTATGTTATTTGTTCAAAAATGGGTGGCTTCGTTTTTTTGGTGGCTTCGTTTTTTTGGTGGCTTCGTTTTTTTGGGGAATGAGCGTTTAAACATGCCTAAAGGCCTGATGTTCAGTGTTAAAGACTATATTGTGTTGGTGGAAGATACCGGGCGAATTATTCGAGAGGATAAACGGGGTGCCATTTGTGCAAGTAGCCAAGCTATTCTTAATAGACTGAATATTCCTGCTGAAAACTGGTTAAAAATCACCACAGAGTTTGGGGTATTATTCAAAGGTGCGGTAGGGGCTTTGCCTGCATTAACAGAATATTGCGAACATTTAGACCGAAAACGACGACAAGGCGTAGCCAACTGCCAACGCTGGTTGTGTGCCTAAGCAACAATTACTTAATCCCACAAAACCATCTTCCACTTGATTGATATCAAGCTTTTCTGCTCTTTTAAATCGACCATATTACTGATGGATTGGCCATCGAGTGCTAATTTGTTAAATCATCCAAAGATTCAACATACAAGTGGTCTAGTTAAGCTGGCTACTTAATTAGAGGCTAACCACAACTGTCTTCCTGGTATTTTGCAACTTAGCCATACTTACCGTAATGTGAACGATAGAGTTTTGAACATTAACTCTAAGAAGCTTTTGTCCAACAACGAGTTAGCCTTACTTGAAAATGGTGAAACTCAACTCTGAACTTGAGGCCGTTGAAGAAAATAGCGTGAGCTGGCCATGGCCTTTCCCGCACATCCATGTGCTTCAAGGCATTCAGACATCCCGTCTATCAGATGCCCGCTAGCTTTCGCGGTACAGGATGTACCATCGGAAGTGTTAGCATTTTCGAATAAGGCCGAAGACGGTTACAGATGAAGTCAAAAGCTAATAAATCCCCGTGGCGACGTTTTCGCTGTTTGAAAATGTTGCGGTGCGGCTGGGAGTTCCAAGAGGGAACAGCCGTTGGTTTCCTATTTGAAACATGGCCATATATGGCTATGTATTTACTTATGGTCTATTAATCCTTGCAGAACAAGCTATTAAACAATAAATAACAAGAACATAATTGTTAATAGGCTGTCGTTATTTATTACAAAACCTTTCCTAGGTGTTTTTCTCGAAATTTGATACTTTAGATAATGAATTAAAAACGGAGAGTCTTATGAAGTGTCACCGTGTTGATGAACTTATCGAGTTAATGCATCCTGAATGGCAAAAAGATTCGGATCTGAGCTTAATGCAATTCATTATTAAACTATCCAAAGAAGCTGGATATAAAGATGCTATCGAAAAACTAACAGATGATGTTCTCATCTATCACTTAAAAATGCGCAACAGCCCAAAAGATGAAATGATTCCAGGGCTAGCAAAAGATCAAGTGGATGACTTCAAAACGGCCTTACTCAAGGCTAGAGGTATAATTGAATAAAAAGTTACACTTTTATAGCAATATTACACTGTAAATTTGAGGCGTGTAGTTAAGTGGCCAATCTTATGTAGTTATCCACTATATTAATGATTCATACAAATAAGGATAGGCCGCGCGAAGCCGTGTCCTTATCGCAAGTGTTGAACAAGCTCGAACACTTGCGATGTTACTCTTTATTAAGTAAATAACAGATCGAGATTACGTTCTGTTTGAAGTGACAGTTATTGGGCTTTTTTTCTTGAGCCAGCACGTCCCCTTAGCACTATTGCTAATCATTTAAAGAATATAAAGATCAGTGTATTGAGCTAATTTCTCCTTAGTATCCGTTAAGTCATTTCCTAAGCCATCATTTTCAGTGTTAGGTGATGAGTATTAACTGTGTTGGTCGTTTGTGTATGCCCATAAAGCGCATAGATTGATGGCAACATGGACAACTGCGTGTCGCTAATCTGCGCTTTACCTCGGTCAATATTGGAAATGTCGCACCAGCAATCGCCAACATAAGCTGTATCTGTAACCTGAGCTTCTTGGCGATACCTCTGAACAATCCACTGTTTGTTACAATAGTCCCGCACTCGTCGTAATCCCTTAGGTAAAGCAGGTTGGAGCACTAACCATAGAAATTCAGTGGTAGGTAAAGTGCGTATTTTTGTAGACTTAGTTTGATGTCTTGATACTCAAAGCTGACTTGTCCATCGACATTACTAATGATGTTTTTGTCGGGAAGTATGCCGCGATAAAGGTAGCGCGATAGCTATTGTAGCGCTGGTAAGTCTTTGCCCACATGCTGGCAGTCTGCCACCCACTAAAAATGAATGAGAGTGGCTCAAGGATTATGCATAAACTAAGCGTTCTACTACTCATCGCCTGTCTATCTCAATTTATGTTGTACCTGCTAGGATTGGCAGTCAAAGCGGCTGATAAGCATAGGTAATACCAAGCGAATTCGATCAAACATCGTAATGTTTTATCAAACCAATTTATAGGAATAAGAGCCTACAGAGATAGGCATTTGAAGCAGCTGAAGTCTCACTGGCTAACAGGGATCAAGACGCTACAAGATTTAATCAAGGATCCACAAACATGCTGTTAAATTCGTGGGGATCCCTCAGGGTCAGGGTAGACTTTATTTCCAGCCCTTAATCTGATAGTCATAAAGGCCTATCATTATTCCCAAAACTGACAAAAGTAATGACATTTCATCTGCTGTTACTGACAGGGTTAGTACATATCAGATTGGCATTTTTTCCCAATACAAATCATCATGTTAAAAGGTTAGCTTAAACTCGTTTATTTCCAAAAAAACGCGTTTAAAAGTGATTTAATTGATCATGTCTGTCGACAGCGGTTAGCGCTATTGCAAAGTAGTCATTTTATTCATAACTTGGTATGGTTCAGTTGGGCTTAAAGGTTTTTTTATGGCTAGTTTTTATAGATAGTTTATTACAGGAAATGTGGATATTAAATGATTGATGCAGTTTGTACTTATGGTGATGAAAGGCACACTTTCTCAATTTTGAAATTTCAGGCGTTACCCGAAATAGAAATTGAACAATTTAGGCAATTTTTAGAATGCCCTGAGTGCAAAGGCAAAGCGTATTATCGTAAGAGAAGCTCAAACGGTAAAGCGGCGTGTTTTGGTTCTCGATATCATATTGTAGGATGCGATGAAGGCTCGCCATCAACGCAGCGGGAGCGGGAAGTTAGCCATAGTCTTGAAGTGAATCAAATTATTGCGGGCGCTGATATTATTAGTATTGATTTCCTATTATCAAAGGCAATCAAAAAATCTAAAGATAAGCTAAGCACCTATAAGAAAAGCACCGCTGAGCAAACCACTGCCTCAGTACTCAATCCTAAAGTAAATCCTAAGCCTGACATTAGCAGTCGAATAGACGCTGAAGAAAAACCGAAAAGTAATATCAAGAGGTTAGGCTTAGAAAAAATACTCAACAGCCTAATGCGGGGTAGCGATTTAGCCCAGTCTAGTACCTTGATTGAGCTTGATGCTGGTTATACATTCAAAGCCAAAAATTTGTTTGTTAACTTTGCCGATGCCGAACCCAGTGACAGCGTAAAACAGGCTAAACCTAAAATGTACTGGGGCACCATTTCCCATCTAGACAAAGAGCTCGATTGGTTAAACCCATCTGATTGCAACGATGTAGGCATACCTTTGTCTAAACATAAATCAACAATATTATCCCAATTTAACATATCCGAACCAAGACAACTGGAAGGCGCTGGGATTATTGTATTTGGTAAATGTTTTTGGAATGCCAAGAAGACGCGCAAAATAATCGAGCTGTGGAATGCTGAGCGGATATTTATTTCAGTATTAGAGGAGTAATGTAGTAAAACTTTATTTTCACCCTTCCTTTATCTTTTTTATCCTATCTTCATCAAAAAAGCTCGGCAAGCTTGCCGTCACACCACTAAGTGTTGCTGACAAAAATGAATCAACTTATTGATGAATGAGTTGTTGTTATGTCCGGTCACGCTTACAGGTTTAGCCTCTGGCATATTGTGTTGACCTTTTAGTCTATCTTCTCTTATTTGACGTCGGTCATCGGCGCGGTTAGCGACTTGTGCAAAATGTTGTCTCTGCGTTAATGTCATGCTGGCCAAAAGCTGCGAAAGGGCACTTTTGGCGTAGCAGCAGCTAGATTGGTTTTGGGTGAACTGCACATACTGATTCACTTCGGCTAAATGACTATTGGGTGCTTAATAGACCGAGCTGAGGGGGATTATATTTCACTTGATGATGACCATGTTCTGTTGAGTCGCTATTGCTTATACATTTGGTTCAGAGATTGGTTCTGTGATTGGGTGAGAGGTTTTTGACACCTAATTATAGCGATTGCGCGCAAACATTGTCATTCTGTTTTTTTTAGCCCGATACAGACAATCAACAATCAACAATCGATAACCGACAATAAAAAAGCCCAGAATCGCAACGACTCAGGGCTCTAGAGTAATGATCATACTTACCGGCTACAGCTAGTTACTGTGTATTGACTCGGCAGAGGCTAGATCCGCGCCATACGCTTAAGCAATAACAACCACAATATAGGCAGCAGTAAGATATAGAAAAACAATGCTTTGGCGCCGATATCACCATAAAACAGTGTGTTGTTAACAAATCTTACAATGCCCATAGGATCCCATGGCATGTAATGGCTATTGCCGTGCAAAAACATCGTGGCTACAATCATAATTGTGATGGCAATCCATTGTCTTGCAGGCTCATAGCTGCGCACCACAAAGGTTGGAATTAACGCGGCTAGGCCAATGCCAACAAAGTTTTGCGCTAAGTGCATTGCGGTAGGATATTGACTGCTATTTAACCACCATAATAAGTTGCCGGCAGCGGACTGGCCTATTGCCAATATAGTCAACGCATAGTAGCCAATGCTAATACACAGACTAAATAGTACTAATTTGATAAAATTCATTTAATTCCTTTAACACCCACATTCCATAAGATATTGTTGTCGTTATTTATACACTATCAATACACTATCAATACAGTAGGTTAGCAGGATAATAGACTGTTTGATAAGCGCTTATTATCTCGACGCTATTATCTCGACGCTATTATCTCGACGCTATCATCCCAAAACTATTATCTCGAAACTTAAGCTACAGATTAATTACTGCATTATAGCGGTCAAATGCAGCGTCTAAATCGGCAATCAAGTCGTCGGCATCTTCTAGCCCAATATGCAGTCTTATCAAGGGTTTGCTACTATCCCATTGGGTGGCGGTGCGAATCTTGTTAATGCCGAATATGCCTAAAATTAAGCTTTCGAAACCGCCCCATGAAAAGCCCATTTTAAAATGGTCCATATTTTCAACAAAAGCAGTCACTGACGCTAAGTCGCCTTGTTTTAGCACAAATGAGAATAGGCCATTGCCACCACTAAAGTCGCGCTTAAAAAACGCGTGGCCAGGACAAGTATCAAACGCAGGGTGACGCACGTGATCCACTTCTGGGCGAGAGGCCAACCAGTTTGCCACTTTTAGGGCATTTTTATCATGCTGTGCCATACGAACCCCTAAGGTACGTAAACCGCGAGCGGCTAAATAGACGTCATCAGGTGAGGTGGTTTGGCCCATTACATAACTGTTTTCACGTAGCTGTGGCCAGTATTGTTCATTGGCTGTGGCGGTGCCCATCATCACATCGGAATGGCCAACAATATACTTGGTGGCTGCTTGAATGGAGATGTCGACACCCATATCAAATGGGCGAGAGTTAATCGGTGATGCCCAGGTATTGTCTAGCATCACAATAATATTATGTTGGTGGGCGATGCGGCTGAGCGTAGGCACATCTTGCACTTCCATGGTGATTGAGCCCGGTGATTCTAGAAATAATACTTTGGTATTTGGGCGGATTAAATCACTAATGCCTTCGCCAATCATGGGGTCGTAATAGGTGGTTTCGATGCCAAACCCTGCCAGCATTTTGTTGCATAAATCGCGAGTGGGTTCGTAAGCCGTGTCAGCCATTAATAAGTGGTCGCCACTTTTTAAGAATGATAATAATGCGCTGCTAATAGCGGCTGTACCAGAAGGGTACAAAGCGGTGCCTGCGCCGCCTTCAAGTTCGCTTATGGCTTGTTGAAACGAAAAGTGGGTTGGGGTACCACGACGACCATAAAACATTTCGCCATTGGTTTTGTTTTTAATCGCAAAGCGCATCTCGTCCATCGTGTCAAACACCACGGTAGAGGCACGAAAAACCGGTGGGTTAATAATGCCTTTAGTGAATTTTTTATCACGACCTAGGCTAACAATTTTGGTCGCTAATTTATCGTCTTTACTCATATTGTTATTTCCATTTTTTAGCAGCGTCTATGGTATGTGCTTTAGCTAATATTTATTAACCAAATATCAATGACATGGATAAATGCGCTGCGGTGAGCGGTTTGCGATTGATTGTCATCCTAGCACCAACGAGCACATTTAATAGCGCCTAAATGCTGAGGTTGATTATTTTTCATCACTTAGCGGTAAACTGAGGCACATTTCGACCCCTTCGATGCCATCCTCTATGATGTTGGTTGCTTTAATGGTGCCATGATGGAAGTCGGTTACCAATCTCGCAATATACAGTCCTAAGCCTAAATGGGGCTTGCCATTAATGCCTTGAGGTCTGATTGACACCATAGATTCAAAAATTTGGCTGTTCATGTCTTTGGGCAGTAAAGGGCCAATATTACTGACTTTTAATATCGCTTGTTTTTGATATTGGCTCAGACTGACGGTGATGGCGCTATCGGGTTGGTGAAACTCAATCGCGTTGTTGATCAGTTTATCCATTAATTGGGCAATGTATTCAGCTACGCCATCGCAAAACATGGCTTTATCTTCAATGTGGACGCTAAAGCGTTGGTCTGGGTAAGTGATCTGATAACCTTGGATGCAACCGCTGATGACTTTTTTTAATGAAAAACGACAATTTTCTGCTTGAGTTAAACTGGCTTCTAGACGGGTTGCTTCACTTAAATTATTTAAAATAAGGTGCAATCGGCTGACGCCTTCTTGCGCACGATTAACGTACTTTTGTGATTGCTCGTCAAGTTGCTGCAAGCCTAAATGTTCAAGCGAGCTACGTACTACGGCAACGGGGGTGCGCAGTTCGTGTGACAAGCGTGACGACATGTTTTCTAAATAATGAGTGTATTGACCTAAGCGGCTGACAATACTTGAAAAGCTGCGTGACAAGTCGCCAATTTCATCGCGGTTCTTTGATGCCACAATTTGTTGTCTTACTCGGCCTTGGCTGTCGATAGCTAATTCGGCCTGGTCGCGCAGACGACGAATGCGGCTTGAAATGCTCGAGGCAAAGATAAACAAGGCTAATGTGCCCATACTCATCACGGTCAAAATGACGTTAAACAGCTTTTCCAGCGCGCGATTACGTAAACTACGAATACCGTGTGTGGTTTCTTCTGCTATCACCACTCCCATCACTTTATCGTCAATCCAGATAGGACTAGCCGCCGCCAGTACCACGGCTTTATTGTCTGGGGTTAGGCGCCATGTTGAGCCTTGTTTACCGCTTAAGGCTTTTTCAATGTGGCTACCAGTGAGCTCGGTTGAGTCTTGCAGTGAATCAATAAAATTTTGCGGTGGACGAGTCAATATTTTGTAGTACAGCGGCAATATGTATTGCTGTTTAAAATGCAGCCAAAGTGAGTCTGGTTGATTGACGTTAAGGTCATCGGCCCAGGTGTTAGATGATGAACGAATATCGCCCGATTTTGCCAATACGCGGCCATGATTGTCGACCACCCAGATCCGTGAGCTGTTATGGCTCATGCCTTTAATGATTTTTTCAATTTCAGGAGAGGGCACTAATACCGTGCCTAAACTGGCGACTGAATCGGTGGCGGATGTGCCAATAACATTGACCAGTTGACGGGTGTTAGCATCGTTAACATTATGAATCGCAAACCCTAATTTACTGCCAACCATATCGAGTGGCAGTCTAAATTCGATATTGTAACCTTTGTTTGTTGTTAGCCATTGGCCTTGAATGCGGACTTCTGGGCTGACGGGCATCGATTGGCTGGGATCGGCGGGTAATTCAAATGCGCTTAGCCAACCACTTTTACTATTGGCAATGATATAGCGTCTGAACTGGCCATCGGGTGATTGAGTTGCCATCACTAAGTGATCATTTCTATCAATCCGCAAACTATTACGACTACGAAAAATCAGGCTTTGGTCACTGACGTTAAAAAATCCATAGAGATAACCGCCATATTTTCCCACCATGTGAGTAAAATTAATCTCAATAGGGTCGGCTTCATTATGTTGATAAATAACATGTTCATCAGAGTAGTTAAGGGTGCGATGTTGATATAAATCCCAGTCAGTTAGTTTGCCATCGAGTTGAATAGGACCTGCGAGAGGGTAGGCATATAAGTCGCGACCTTTTTCAACTTGGTTTAAAAAGCTGGCTTGGTTGTCAAATAACTTAGGCCGTTCATGCAGGGCAGTCGCAAGGGCTTGGGTGGTGCCTTCGAGGGTTTTTTCTTGACCATAACGGAGGTACTTTTCCATTTCCCATACATATTCATACCCAAGCCATGGTAGGCAGAGTAAAAACAGCGATAAAATGACGACTTTGGCACGCAGCCCTATCGGTAAATTCATCTGTTAGATATTGTCCCAGCGGTAACCCATGCCATAAACGGTATCGATACAGTCAAACTCAGGGTCGATGGCGATAAACTTTTTTCGAATGCGTTTAACGTGTGAGGTAATGGTGCTGTCGTCGACGTAAATTTTGGCTTCTTGCATTAAATCTTGCCGGCTACGCACATGGCCTGGGTGTTTTGCCATTGCGTGAACCATCCAAAATTCGGTGACCGTCAGTTCTATCGGTTGCGACTTCCAATATACCTGAATACGGTTGCCATCAATGGTGAGGTGACCGCGCTCGAGTAAGTTGTCTTCAACTAGGCTTGAACCGATCAATTCAGAACGGCGAAATAGGGCTGCAATACGGGCCATTAAATGAGGGAAGCTGACCTCTTTTGATAAGTAGTCGTCGGCGCCTAAACGTAGGCCGCAAACGGTGTCAAAATCACTGTCTCTGGCGGTTAAAAAGATAATCGGTAAGCTGCTCGACATCGCGCGTAATGCTTGGCATAGGGTAAAACCGCCGTCAATTTCATGCTCTAAACCAATATCAATAATGGCTAAGTCTGGTAAACGTGCATTAAAGGCGAGCATGGCTGCTGGCCGATTTGCATAGGCTTGCACGCTATACCCTTGCAGTTGCAGGACATCTTTGTAATTTTCGCGGATAGCGGTTTCGTCTTCAACAATGGCAATTCGTTTCATGAGTTGATTTCAATCAATAAGCTGGTAAATGGATACAGTGCTGACTATACAGGATTTTATCGACCAAAAATGCCGTCAGCGGCAATTGCCATATTGTTGCCACATTTGATCGCCACATTGCCATTTTTGAACCCAAATAAAGCCATGTATGGGGTGTTTAATAGCGACATAGAGTTAATCAGCCACACATTAACTCATGTATTGATGATGACATTCATTTTTAAACTACCGCTAAAAGGGATTCTTTATGAAAAAGCAACTTATTGCCGCAACAATGATCAGCACTATGATGGTTTCAAATATGAGCTGGGCGAATGACGCTGACATTTCTGCTGAACGTGAACACACTGAAGAACTGGTGGGGTTAAGTTCTGGGATTGTACTGGGTGCTGTGATTGGCGGCCCTGTAGGTGCCTTTATTGGTGCATTAACTGGCACATTTATTGGTAAAACGGTTGGAGACGATGCCGAATTAGCCCAACAAAAACAACAGTTAGTGGCGAAAAATCAACAGTTGGCTCAAACCAACGAGCAATTAATAGCACTCAACACTAAACAGCAAACATTGGAGCAGGTGTCAGATAAATACTACCAATTACAGTCGAGCTTAGCAGAACAAAAAGCCAATCAACAACGAACACTTAATGAGTTAACTATTGGGATGCATGTGCAGTTTAAGACAGGATCGAGCCATATTGAACCGTTATTCGAGCAGCAGTTAGATAATGTGGCTTACATGATGAACTTGTCACCAGAACTGACCATTGATTTAACCGGTTATGCCGACCGCCGTGGCGATAATGATTTTAACCAAGCTTTGTCTGAACAGCGTTTGGCTGAAGTAACTCAATATTTGGTTGCACAGGGCATTGAACGGCAACGTCTGCACGGACAAGCTTATGGTGCTAGTTTGCCAATGCACCAACAACAAAATTTTGAAAATGACTTTTTTGATCGTCGCGTCACGATCAAGTTAATGGCGCCGGGTGCTGAATTAACCGCAAATTAAACTCACCACGAGTTAAATACCCAGTCAATTTTCTTTGTTGTTTTGAATATGACCCATAGGCGCAAACAATGGTGTTGCAGCCTATGGGTAAGGATCCGCTATGCAGCCGTTTTTTTTTGTAACACGTTTGTCAGTACATCATGTCGGTAAGTTGCTGTACTTATGTCTATTTATTGTTGTTAATGCCAGTTTTACAACTGTGCATGCATCACCGGCAGGATATCAAGATGACGATATCACCCAAGGCAGCTTAGTGTATTTTCAACAAGGCCAGGTGATACAAGCCTTGGCTTTGGACACGCAAGTCAGTATGAAAGTATCGGGCTTACTTAATCGAGTCACGGTTAAACAAGTTTTTTTTAATGACTCGGATCTATGGGTTAATGGGCGCTATTTATTTCCGTTACCTGAAACGGCAGCAGTCGATAGCATGGCGTTACGCATCGGTGACAAAGTCATTAGCGGACAAATCCAACCTAAAAAACAAGCGTTACACACTTTTGAAACCGCCAAAAAGCAAGGCAAACAGGCTAGCTTGTTACAGCAACAGCGACGTAACTTGTTTATATCAGAGGTGGCTAACTTAGCGCCGCACGGACAATTAGTGGTTGAGATCAGTTATCAGCAAAAGGTTGAATATAGCGATGGAGTGTTTAGTTTACGTTTCCCATTAGCGATTACCCCGCGTTATAACCCGCAAGATAATCATGGTGCAGAGCTGCTAGCTCAGCCTGAATTAATGGCCAACACGCAGATCGATACGCAGGTCAATATGCAAGTGAGCATTGATGCTGGTTTTGAATTGACATCCCTTAGCAGTCTGTATCATCCGATTAAACAATCTAACAAGGGTCATCTATACAGTGTGAGTTTTGCTGGTAAGCAAATTGCCGACCGCGATTTTGTGTTGCAATGGCAAGCCAATGTTGGCGCATTACCGCAAGCGGCAACCTTTTATCAAACCGGTAAAACCCATGATGAAGCCGGTGTTAAAAGCTATTTTGAAATCAACAAGGTTAATGGCACCGATCCATTGCAAGGACAATCCCATCCCGTCGACAACAGTTTGTACTCGCTGGTGATGTTAATGCCGCCCAGTGTCGAGGTCAGTGAGCAACATCTTATTGCTCGAGAACTGATTTTGGTGATCGATACCTCAGGTTCAATGTTAGGTCAGTCAATCACTCAAGCCAAACAAGCGTTGCCATTTGCGCTTGCGGGGCTGCGTGATATCGACACCTTTAATATTATCGAATTTAATAGTGACGTGAGCATGTTGTCAGCGACACCATTGCCAGCCAATAGTCGTAATATTGATCGAGCCAAGCGGTTTATTTATGCATTAGAGGCTGATGGTGGCACCGAAATGCGCAGTGCACTTCAAACCGCGCTGGTGGATAGTGTGCAGCAAGATTCTAATCAAACCGATATACGCAGTGATATGTTGCGCCAAGTGATTTTTATGACCGACGGTGCTGTTGGCAACGAACATGAGTTGTATCAGCTTATTAACGATCAATTGGGTGACAGCCGCTTATTCACGGTGGGTATTGGCTCGGCGCCAAATTCAGATTTTATGCGCCGAGCCGCGACTATGGGACGTGGCACATTTACCTACATTGGTGATGAGTCAGAAGTGCAGCAAAAAATTGAGCAATTGCTGAATAAAATTGAGCAGCCGGTGTTGACCAATATTGGCTTGCACTACCTTGATGGCAGCGTGCCAGATTATTGGCCGACGACGATTAGCGATTTATATCAAAACGAACCGCTTTGGGTAAGCATTAAATCAGCATCACATCAGCAGCAACCCATCATAGTGTCGGGCAATATTAATGGCCAGTATTGGCAGCAACAGCTTGATTTTGAAGATAACCAAGCTGCTAAGGGCATTGATTTGTTATGGGCAAATGCGCAAATAACATCACTTGAGCTTTATAAAGACAATGCCAGCCGCGACCGCGTCAATAAACAAGTGGAAGCATTAGGGATCTTGTATCACTTAGTGACCAGCCAAACGAGTTTAGTCGCAGTGGATGTCACTCCGGTGAATCCATTGATTGATAGCCCCATTGATGTCAAATTGCAGCCTCATATGCCCCATGGTTTACAAGCTGCACCGTCTTCTTCGCAAGTGTTGCCACAAACGGGGACCAGCAGTCGGTTATGGTTATTAATTGGTTTTAGCCTGCTGAGCTTAGGATTACTGCACTATTTATGGTTAAGACAATGCTTACCGGGCCAATTGTTAGTGATTGAATCAAATGAGTAAGTTGGAGGTAGAATATGCAGCGAACAATATCACCGGCCAAGCACTGGATTGTTATTGTGCTGACAAGTGTGTTGGGTTGTGGACTATTGATACAGGGAGGTTATATGCAAGCTAAGGCCCATTTTGCCCAATTTTTGATTGAGCGAGCATTTGAAAAAACCTTGGTGGATAATCAACCGCATAAACCTTGGTCTTGGGCTGACACCCACCCGGTGGCTAAAATGCGCGTGTTGCAACAACAAACCGATGGTTTACAACCATTGGGGAGTGACTTATATGTGTTAGCGGGGGCATCTGGGCGCAATTTAGCCTTTGGTCCTGGGTTGATGTTAGGCGGCGCGGCGTTGGGGGATCAGGGACATATGATCATTGCGGGCCATCGTGACAGCCATTTTATGCGTTTACAATACGTTAAAGTAGGCGATATTATTGAGCTTTATAGTACTGCTGGCGAACGGGTGTTATATCAAATAACCGCGACACAAGTAGTACATGAAACCGACATGGAGGTGCTTGCCCCCACGCCAGATAGTCACTTAACCTTGATAACCTGTTATCCATTTGATCAACTCAGCGGTAATGCTGAATATCGATATATTGTTGAAGCTAAACCCTTGGAGGCAAAACCGTTATACAGCTAACGATAATGCGGTTAATGACTTGCTGATAGTGGAGACTGGAAAGTTTGACGGTTTTGGACGTTCAGAGGCATGAAAGTCTTTAGCGTTGAAGCCAAATGTTTGATTGAAGGTTAATGTACAAATTAAAGCGAAGTCAGTGAAATATTATCGGTAACTTCGCTTTATCGTCAATAAAAAAGCAGCGCCCAAAAGGACTCTGCTTTTCTATTAGCCAAGCTGCCATTAAGCTTTCATTGATTTTTCCCCCCGGGCTAAACCGACCACACCTGAACGTGATATTTCAATCACCTTGGTCATATCGGTGATCGCATGGATAAAGGCATCAATTTTATCGCTGGTTCCGACCATTTGAATAGTATAAATATTGGCGGTGACATCGACGATTTGACCGCGAAAAATATCCGCCGTGCGTTTAACTTCTTCACGTTGATCGCCTTGAGCTTTAACTTTAACTAAGGCAATTTCACGTTCGATGTGGGGCGACTCAGTAATGTTAGCCACTTTTAAAATATCGATAAGCTTATGCAATTGTTTTTCAATTTGCTCAAGAATATTTGCATCGGCAATCACGGTAATATTTAAGCGTGACAAGGTAATATCTTCAGTGGGCGCAACGGTTAAGCTTTCAATGTTGTAACCGCGCTGAGAAAATAACCCCACCACTCGTGACAATGCGCCCGGTTGGTTTTCAAGTAATACAGAAATAATACGACGCATTAGCTTTTCTCCGTTTTGCTTAGCCACATGTCGCTCATCGCACCGCCGCGAATGAGCATAGGGTAGACGTGTTCGGTCTCGTCTACGCTGATATCAACAAACACTAATTTGTCCTTCATCGCTAACGCTTCAGCCAGCTTAGACTCAAGTTCATCTGGATGATTAATGTTCATACCAACATGACCATAGGCTTCTGCAATTTTGGCAAAATTAGGCACAGAATCCATATAAGAATGGGAATGACGACCAGAGTAAATCATGTCTTGCCATTGTTTTACCATACCAAGGAAACGGTTATTTAAGTTGATGATTTTAACAGGAGTATCATATTGTAGTGCCGTTGAAAGCTCCTGAATATTCATTTGGATAGAGCCATCACCGGTGACACACACTACGGTTGCCTCTGGGAAGGCCATCTTAACGCCCATCGCCGCAGGTAAACCAAAGCCCATGGTGCCTAATCCACCTGAGTTAATCCAACGGCGGGGTTTATCAAAAGGATAATACAAGGCGGCAAACATTTGATGTTGACCTACATCAGACGCCACATAAGCGTCACCATTAGTGAGTTTGTACAATGTTTCAATAACTTGCTGTGGCTTGATCCTATCGGTTGTACGATCGAACTCTAAACTCTTACGTGAGCGCCAAATTTCGATATCGCCCCACCATGCGGTAATAGCGGCAACATCATTAGTGGCTTTAGACTCATCAAGTAGATCTAACATACCATCTAGAATATTATCGGCAGAGCCAACAATTGGAATATCGACTCTGACGGTTTTAGAAATAGACGATGGATCAATATCGATGTGTAAAATGGTTGCATTGGGGCAATATTTTTCAACATTGTTGGTGGTGCGGTCATCGAAACGGACCCCAATACCAAAAATTAAATCGGTGTTGTGCATCGCCATATTGGCTTCATATAAACCATGCATTCCTAGCATACCTAAACTCTGCTTATGGGTGCCAGGAAAGGCGCCTAATCCCATTAGGGTGCTGACTACGGGAATGTTCAAGCGTTCCGCAAGGGCAAGGAGTTGTGCATCACAACCTGAGATAACCGCGCCACCACCGACATATAACACCGGCTTTTTAGCGGCCAGTAGAGCTTGCAAGCCTCGACGAATTTGGCCTTTATGACCTGCTGTCGTTGGATTGTACGAGCGCATTTTAACGCTGTCTGGGTAAACATATTCATGCAGTATATCTGGGCTTAAGCAGTCTTTTGGCAAGTCAATAACGACTGGTCCGGGACGACCTGTCGCGGCAATGAAAAAGGCTTTTTTGACCGTTTCTGGAATGTCTTTAGCATCGGTTATTAAAAAACTGTGCTTTACGATAGGGCGTGAAATACCAATCATGTCGCATTCTTGGAAGGCGTCATTACCAATTAAATTACTTGGCACTTGACCAGACAACACCACTAATGGAATGGAGTCCATGTAAGCGGTGGCAATACCTGTGATGGCATTGGTTGCACCAGGACCGGAAGTCACTAACACTACGCCCACTTTACCCGTGGCTCGTGCATAGCCATCAGCCATATGCACCGCAGCTTGTTCATGACGAACTAAGATGTGTTCTATACCAGATGTTGTATGCAGAGAATCGTAGATGTCTAATACTGAACCGCCGGGATAACCGAAGATATGGCTGACACCTTCATCAATTAATGAGCGCACGATCATATTCGCGCCAGAAAGCTTTTCCATGAAATAAATCCTTGTTAAGTTACCGTATGGTAAACAGTATCTTGTATACAACGACGGTAATCGTTTGAATAAATAAGTTTGAAGGGTAATTCAAACTCGAGGATTGAATTAACAGCAGTTAAATTCAACAACTTGTCCATCAGAGACTGACTTAGCTCTTCCTTCCATCTTATGTAAATTTATTTTTACTGCAACTACTTTAGTTAATTATTTTTCAAGCTTGAAATAGTTTCATGTTTATGAACTTATTTGGGGGCGGTATATAAGATGTACAAGTAATCGCAAGGCGCCATAAGACCTATAATCAAAATCTAACGGTTTCAGACTAGATAAACTGCAAATGTAGGGTGAGGTCGGTTAATGAACTCTGCCTCTGAACTGCTGTGAAAGGGGGGGGGTGGCAATGTTACTAAGAGGGCGGACATGGAATCGCAGAAATTTAATCAAGTTTATGGATATGAAGCTCGAGTTCAATTGAGTTTCAATTCTTACATGAAAATAGCCGCATTGATTAGTTTTACCTTTGCTATTGTGATAACGATTTTACTTCGAGCCGTGGTTATAATTGGCGCAGAGCCGGGTATTGACGGATCAACATTAGACACCTGGATAATGGGTTACATGTTTGTAGGCTTTTTTATTACCAGCTTGATTAGTTCAGCGATTTCGTTTGTTATTTATTCACTAATATGTGCTAAACAAAAAGGCCACAGAGTAACGGGTAGATTTTCCGTATTAGTAAGTCGTTCTGATAAGTGATTTGTAGCGTTAGATAAGCTATTCATGGGACTGATTTAAGTGAAGGGTAGGGTTCAATATTTTGGCGTTCACATAAGGACAAGACCATCGATATTAATGGCCTTATCCTTGTTTACCGCAGTGTTAGTTAGCCGGCATCATTTTTCGGTAAGGTACTTTGAAAAAACTGGCACACCCCAACTAATAATACTGCACTAAGCATCAACGCCGAAAAAGGCACTGCGCTACCGTCATAAAAATACGCCAGTAATGGCCCCGCGACAGCACCAAAACCAAATCTGAGGGTACCGATAACGGCTGTTGCTGTGCCAGTTTCTTGCTTGAATTTCATTAATACGATGGCGTCAGCATTGACCGACATTACACCTAGGGAGCCCATTAATGGGATTAGCATCAGCACGGTAAAGTGATAACTTAACTCCAGTAAATTAACCGCTAACAAGCCTGTTGCGGCAATGGAGCAAAAAAAGGTGGCTACATGCAACATGCGTTTTGACCCGAACCGAGTCACAATTCTGGAATTAACAATGTTAGCCAGCATCAAGGCGCCCACATTGGTGCTAAATAAAATAGCAAATAACGATTTATCTAAATGAAACACTTCCATGTAAATAAATGGCGAAGCGGTTAAATAGCAAAAGAAGGCAAATGAGGTTAATACGCCGCTAGATAAATTCAGTTTGACCCCACTACGGGAAAATACGGTGTAGTAGGCGCGTAAAAATGATTTTTGACTGCGCCCGCCTAAGTCCTTATCGCTGGGCATTTTAAGTTTAAATAACACTAAAGCCAGTAGCGTAATGGCATAGCAACTTTGACTTAAAAAGATCAGGTGCCAATCGCCGAGTTCCATAATCAAACTGCCCATCGTCGGGGCGAGTAATGGTGCCAACATCATGATGAGGCTGACATACGACATACCTTTGGCCGTATTGTCGCCATAAATTTCTTTAATATAGCCCGGAACCACAACCGTGGCCGCCGCGCCAATGAATGCTTGGGCAAAGCGCAGCATCAAAAACTGTTCAATACTGGTACTCAGTGCAATTAACAAACTTATCAATGTGAAGCCTAACAACCCAAAAATAACCAGTGGTCGACGACCAATTTTATCGGCCAGTGGACCAAAAATCAGCATGCCCAATGCATAGCCCGCCAAATAAATACTGAGTGATTGTTGCACCGTGGTGATGTCGGTATCAAACCCTAATGCCAATGTGGACATTGCCGGTAAGTACATGTCGATAGCGAGAGGTGTAATGGCGACAATGGCGGCAAGCATGGGGATTAGCATCGCTAAATGGGGGATACCCGCTGATACAGGAGATGAATTAAACTTTGATGGCGATACCACGTGAACCTCGTGTACTTTAGGTGTTGCTGCAGATAATGCTAAATCAACATTAGTCTACCATGCTATTAGGCATTTACTGAGGCTGATTTTGTAATGAATAATATAGGTGGATGGTGTTTGCATTAGAGTCAAATAGGGAATTTTTTTGAATACATAGGGGCAGTATTTAGGTCATTACCCCGCCACTCTAATGGGTCCAATCACTCACTTTGGTGAGTAACCGAATTTTAGTTTACTGACTAACTTGTTGTACATAATGCCAAGCCTAATTCGCTTGGCGTTTTTTAGTTTACAAAATATTTATTTATCACTCGTGAATATGTCGTAATTAATTTGAAATAAAACTATGATAAATGCCTACATTATTTTTATTGAGGTTACTGTGCTACTGAGTCGGTTATATGGATTTATGCCTGGTTTAGAGACTTTTTCTCGTTACGAGCGAAGCTGGCTTAAAGATGATGTTCGCGCAGGCTTATCTGTTGCCGCCGTCGCTTTGCCCGTGGCAATTGCATATGCGCAGTTGACGGGCGTCAATGCTGCGGTAGGTTTGTATTCATGTGTGTTACCTATGCTAATTTATGCCTTATTTGGCACATCAAGACAACTTATCGTTGGGCCTGACGCCGCAACATGTGCGGTTATTGCTGCTGTTGTCACACCTCTTGCGGCTGGGGATAGTCTTAAGCATTGGCAATTAGTCATGACCATGACCGTGATGACGGGGTTTTGGTGCTTGATTGCGAGTCGGTTTAAATTAGGTGTGCTAGCGGACTTTTTGTCAAAACCGATATTAATGGGGTTACTAAACGGTGTCGCGATTACCATTATTGTTGGGCAATTTTCAAAAATATTCGGCTTTACCTTTGATGAAAAATACTTACTTGAGCGTTTAGGTGGTGCGCCGAGTTATTTATCACAAACTCATGTTCCGACGTTATTGATGGCCATTCTCACTGTGATAGTTTATTTTTTGATGAAACGCTTAAAACCAACATGGCCAGCATCAATGTTTGCTATTGCTGTGAGCGGTGGATTGGTGTGGCTTTTTCATTTAACCGATTATGATGTTGCGGTGATTGGTAGCGTGGCTGGAGGCTTGCCATCATTTCAAGCTCCAGTATTTAATCTCGGTATTGTGCGTGAGTTAGTTATGCCGGCACTCAATTTAGCTATGGTCAGTTTTGTGAGTATGATGCTGACAGCCCGCAGTTTTGCGGCCAAAAACGGTTACGACATTGATGCTGACAAAGAGTTTAAAGCACTAGGGTTAGCCAATCTTGCTTCCGCTTTATCGCAAGGATTTGCCGTGAGTGGTGCAGATTCCCGCACCGCAGTAAACGATGCCAATGGCGGTAAAACCCAATTAGTGTCCGTGATTGCCGCAGTATTGATTGCCATTGTTGCAGTGTTTTTAACGGCGCCATTAGAATTTATTCCCAGCGCAGCATTGGGGGTGGTGTTAGTGATTGCGTCAGTACACCTCATTGATCTAAACGCTATTTGGGGTTTACGTTTACGCGATCGCCAAGCATTTTATTTAGCCTTAACGACTTTCCTTGCGGTACTTTTTATTGGGGTTATCCCTGGGATTACTCTGGCGGTTTTATTAGGCTTGTTTCAGTTCCTTCGCACGGTAATGCGGCCTACAGACCAAGTGCTTGGACTTGATTCTAAAGGCATTATCCGTAGCCTAGACAGCAGTGATAAAGCGGCTCCCATCCCCGGGATATTTATTTATCGATTTAATTCTCCACTAACCTATTTTAATGCTACTTATTTTAAGCGTCGCTTATTGGAGCGTTTTGCACGACAAAATCAGCTTGAAACGGTCGATTGCGTGATTATCGATGCTGTACCTTGCTTTACACATTTAGATTTGAGTGTGATGGCAATGTTATCCGATATTGACGTGTTGCTCAAAAAGCGCGGGGTTAGTTTAGTGTTGGCTGGGCGTAAAAGGCAATTATTGAGTTGGTTTGAACAAACAGAGATGGTGTCAGGGGATGAGGGGATCACTATTCGGTCTGATTTATATCTTGCATTGAAGATGCATCAAAGCCATATTGCGGCTAATGAAGCACAAAAGCTCGATAGTGGTCATACTGATGAATCAACGGAGATCGTATTGACACACAATTAAATTTATCCTTTTGGGTTAAATACTCTTGTGGTTTTTTGTTTAATTTTTTACAAATTATTTATGTTTACAAATAGTGTCGACGACGATGTTGTTCTATAACATCGCCAAAATAACTAGGGTATGGTAATCATACTTTGTAATGACGCCCCCTCGAAAATAATGGCCTTAATTTTATTTATGGGCCCTTGAGTAAAGTAAAAAGCGTAGTCTTTCTATTGGATGTGGCATGTATGGTTTCGCAAATAAGTGAAGCAATGCTGGATGTGATCGCCGATGCGTTAGTCGATAAAGGGTATATCCTTTTATCAGATATCATTCCTGATTATGTAAGTTTAGCCTTGCTTGAAAAAATGCAAGCTGAGCAAAATATTGAATTTAAAAAAGCGGCTATCGGTCGAGGTATAGAACAGCAAATCAATACTGAAGTTCGTTGCGATAAAATTAGCTGGCTGGACAATCAAGATCATATTGACCGAGAATATATATTGGTTATGAACCAATTGAAAGATGGCCTAAATCGACGTTTGTTTATGGGACTATTTGATTTTGAAAGTCACTATGCCGTGTATGAGCCGGGTGCGTTTTATAAAAAACACCTTGATTCACTTCATGGCAGCCAAAATCGTATTTTATCGACAGTATTTTTCTTAAACCCTGATTGGCAAGAAAACGACGGCGGTGAATTGATTCTTTATGATGAGTCTGATTTACCACTAGAAGTCGTTAATCCGAATATTGGTACCTTGGTACTGTTTTTAAGTGAACGCTTCCCCCATGAAGTCAGGCCAACAATGAAAACCCGTAATAGTATTGCCGGATGGTTTAGGGTGAGTAACGCCAATCACGGTTTTTAATCACTCTATTGTGATGAACGCCGCATTTAGCAAGCGCTTTTAGCTCGCATTTTAGCAACAAACCCAAAACAATGTTTTTTGGGGATGGATATAAACATTGTTGGTACTGACTGTAAATCTATATGCAGTTAAGGTAATGTAACCTTTTAACGAAAGGAGCGTTAATTTGAGCTGGATTAATAGGCAAGATTGCTTGATGGGTGAACATGTCATCTTAGAGCCATTATCTTTAGAGCATGTTCCAGGCTTAATTCTGGCGGCTAACGATGGTGAGTTGTGGAAATTATGGTATACACAAATCCCCAATTTCGAGGGTATGAAAGCGTATGTCGAGTATGCTCTAGCCTGTGAAAAAAGAGGTGAAGCGGTCGCGTTTGCGGTGCGTGATAAAATATCAGGCAATATCATTGGTAGTACTCGTATTTGTCATTGGGAACAACCCCATCGTAGGCTTGAAATTGGCTACACTTGGTACGCTAAATCCTATCAACGAAGTGCTATTAATACAGAATCCAAGTTATTGTTACTGCGTTATGCATTTAATACCTTAGATGCCATTGCGGTTGAATTTAGGACTCACTGGCATAATCATGCCTCTCGAAATGCTATTTCGCGGATGGGCGCCAAGCAAGATGGCATATTACGAAATCATAAAATTCAAGCAGATGGTACCATTCGCGACACGGTCGTGTTTTCGATTATTGAAACGGAATGGCCTCAAGTTGAACAGTTTTTAAGCTCTCGTTTAGCGCATTATCAATCGTTAACATTATCTACAAATTTCTAAAAATGAAGGGAAACAACCATGAACAAATCTGCTATGTGGATTTTTACTGCTTCGGCTATGTGTGTGAGTATGTCTGCATATGCAGAAGATGCTGCAGAAAAAGCATTTACTGATGAGTTAATAGAATGTGCTGCTTATTATCAAATAAGTTCAGAAGCGATTGGTGCGATGAACGCTCCACAAATGAAAGCGGTGGGAGATCGTTTAAAAATATCTGCAATTGATGCTGTCGCTATAGCGGGCAAGTATCGTGCACCCGCAAAAGTTGAAACAGATGTTAGCGAAGCTAAACAACAGCAAATTGATAAATTAGCTGGGTCGAATAATTTAGGCGCATTGATGTCAAAATACAAAGATAGCTGTAAATCGATTGTAACCAACCCACAAAAACGCTTAGATTATTGGACCATGGCGACCATGTAATCCGCTTATTTTTTGTAAAAAGACATAACCACGTTGAGGTAACTCGCGTGGTTATTTTTTTAGCCACAGCCCTTGTGGTGTTTGGATCATATGCCCAGGTTCGGCTGCTTCAATGGCTTTTTGTGCCGCGAGTGTCGCGACTTTATCAAGGCTAATATTATGGCGATTAGCGATGATTTGATAATAGTGTTTGCGTTTGGCATTAATGGTGAGTACTAGCTGTTGCGTTTCGGGTGATTCAATGACAACGCCTAAATAACCATTGGGTTGCTCACCCACTATTCTGGCCGTTTTGGCCTCTTGCAATGTCATTGCCCACGCGGTGGCACACCATAATAGACTGGTTAAGCATATTGCAGTTGCTAGAGTGAATGTCGATTTCATGTTGATCACCTCAGCTTAAAATAACTCATCATTTTCAAGTAGATTATTAAGCTCTTTTTCCACTTTAATTTTAATTTCATGCTCAATTTTAACATTTAAATTAATTACAATAGGCTTATCGGGTGGTTCTATCTTTACCGTGGGCGTACAGGCTGAGAGCCATAACGATGCCATTATGGTGCTAAGACTAACTAAATATATCGATGAATATTTCACGTGGACTATCCTTTTTATGCTGCTATTGGACTTTTGTTTCAATTTTGTTTTGGAGTTGATTGCTGATCTGGGTACTTTTGTATAATTGAATTAAGTTTTCTTGGTGAGTGTAATTGAGATGAACAGGGCGCTCAATTCCACGGCTATTACCTTTTACACCAATATTTATTACCGCTTCTCCGCTTGGCGTCATATCAAATGTACTCGCCAATTCACTGTAGTTAAGATGCTCAAGTGCGGTAAAGACTAATCCAAGATAAGGTTGAGATAATTCTAGCTGATCCATTGCAGGATTTCCGGCAACTTCAATTAATCCGCCAGGTGCTCGTGCGGCGAGTTTCCCGCCTTCGATAGTCACTTTACCGTCAACGAGCTCAGCAGGTAATACGCCATCAAATAAGCCATTGGCTTTAACACCCACTTGCGGTTGCTCTTGTAAAAACGTCTCTAAACTGAGCCCTTGTAATAACAAGTATCCATAAGATTTATCATGTAGTTTTAGCACAAACTCAGGTAATAAAAAGCGTCCATCAAGCATGTCACCGCTGGCGGTAAGATTGATGTTGGTTTCGCTTAACCCTGTGACTTGCTGTAACCAGTTGGTCGGCGTTTTGTTGCCATCTTTATTGAGTTCGATATCGGCATTTAGATTCAAGTTTGTTAGCGATAACCCAAGCTTAGCTTGCTGTAAACTGATTGCGGTTTGTGGGCAGACTAATTGACTGTGGGCAAAGTGTTTTTCAGCAGCAGGAGTATTAGGACCATCGTGAGTTTGCTGCCAGTTATATTGGCATTGGGCAAACACGTCTCCACCGGTAAATGATTTATCTTGCCATTGACCTGACAAGGATGATAACTGCTGTTGAATTTTCATTTCAAACTGACTGGTGTTGTCTATTTCACTTAATGCAAAGCCTGCTACAAGTTTACTGTGGCCTTGAATAGACAAATCACTGGGTAACGGTTGGACTTTTTGTAATGTCTTCATTGCTGCTTCAATGTCGGTATCAAACGTCCATTGACCCGCTAATGATAATGGACTTTTTTTATCGGCAAATTTGAGTAAGTGATAACTGCTTAAGTTAAGTGTATCGAGTTGCCATTGCTCACTACCCACCAGTAATCCTTTGGACAAGGTAAGCTGCTGAGTGACGTTAAGCTTATCCAGCGCAAGCAGAGGTTGGCGGCGATTTTTGCCCAGTTGTTTTGTTATGTCGAGCTTATTGATGCGCCAGCTTATGTCATTAGTCGCCGGGATTTGTAGCCAATGTGCTAGCGACTTTTCGATGGCATCATGTTGATTTAACGCTAAGGATAAACCTTGGTTGATACTAATATCGGCTTTACTCACCGAGGCCTGTGTGGTCGATAGTTTACTGTTGTTTGCTTGGATTGCTTGTTGGGCGATAAGTTGGCTAATTTGCACGGTAAACGGTGATAGGTTGATTTGAGTATTATGTTGTTTGAATGTCATGGTCGATGTGTCGTTGATAGTAAACCCGAATGAACCCAATTGTGTAGAGGTGTTTTTGGTCTGTTTGGTGTGTTGTTCATTATCACTGGATATGCTGCGCGAGAAGCTTGTGTGGTTGACGGCTAGGCTGGAGCTCGGGTGTAATGACAGTGTTAATTGATGTTGTTGCTGTGATATTTGACCGACTAAATGCACTTTTGCATCTGACAACGAAAGCTGATCTAAGGGGAGCTCAGGGAATAAGGCTTTAATATCTATAGCACTTGGCGCAGGCGTGGCGACTAGTACGGATGCATTTTTATTTACGCTGGCGGTTACTGGTTTTATGACCGTAGCCTTGTCGGTGGTAGATTTTTGTACTAGTTGTTCGCTCTTGTTGTTGGCCGTTTCACTCGTCGCTAAGGTTAGATCCCAGTCGACATCACTGCGAAATTGTTGATGACTGTTGAATATAGTATGTGCCAGTTTCAGCTTGCTTTGTAGCAATAACCCTTCAATGCTGACCGCCAGATCAGGGATTGACATTTGAAGCGGTAAAACATCATTTTGCAGAGGAAGAACAACTTCAATAGGATAGGCCATCTGCACATTAATGTGGGCTGGCTGGGAAGCCGATTTAGGGGTTAATTGTTCAATGATGTGTACTATTTGACTAGCATGATCATCGGCTAATAATGCAATTAACTGGTTTCTGTCGTGCTCAGAGGGTGACAGTTGATAGTTTATTGGGGCAATGTCGATTTTTATCGCGAATGTGTCAGTGGTTTTGTTGTTGTCTAACGATGCCGTTATTGGGTAGTTACCCACATTAAGCATGACGTTAACCGGTTGCTGCGGCGCAAAATAGACACTGGGCCACAGTGGAGAGTGCAAGGAGAACTCGTCTATCGATTGTTGACTGCTCATCTCGCCGCTGATTAAATCTATTTTACTCTTGGCTGTCCACAGGCCGTCAATGGTCACTTGCTGCTGACGAATGGGTTGCAGTATTTGTGACAACTGTTTGTGTAAACCATGAAGCATATTATTGGTTTGCGCTTGTTGTGAGTGCGCTTTGCTGGTTAATAAGCTTAAATATTGCTCTAACGACTCAAGCCCTTGATAGCTTAAGCCTAAATCAACTAGGGTGGTAAATTGCCATACACGTTTGTCTAAGGTGGCATTGAGACTAAATAGCGGGAAGTCATTAAAACGCCACAAAGTATTTAGCTGACCTTTTTGGGTCAATGTGAGCTGGTCCATTTTTAAAGTGTGTTGCTGTGGGGTATTTTTATCCAGCACAGGAAGCTTAATGTTAATTTCACCTAACTCAATCATCGGCAATTTAGCCAGGTTGAGTTGCATTGCAGCCGGTGATTCTTCAGTTTGTTGTGATTGACGAATGAAAAAACTGTCACCCAAATCAACATAAACACTTTGTGTTTTGATACTTACAATATCGTCAGCGCTGATTTGTTGGTTTTTAAGGATTTGCAGGCTGTCTCGCAGTTCAAGGTTAAACTCTTGAATCGCGATATGACTGTCTTCAATTTTCAATACCAGTCTAGGAATATAAAGATGATTGAATGAGACATATTCCGCATCAAAGTTAAGGACTTCGATATGGTTATCAGCCAATAAGTTATTCAGTATTTTGACCGCAAGAGGCTTGGCATTTTCGATGATGGCCCACACTAAAGCGACTGTGCAAAACAGGATAAAGAGTAAGATCTTGTTAAGGCTAGATATGCGCAATAGTAACTCGCTTTACGTTTGCTTGTTCAATGGTAACAAGGTGCTCGTTATAATGATTTGGTTGTATGAGGTTCATAACATCACTCATTACAACAATGCTATTCATTATCTTAGCTTCTGACAAACACTTTGTAAGTGGTATTAAACATTGTTTATCAAGTGCAACTTAAGATGAAAACATATGGGGGGTAAACAATTCAATTCATCAGTAAGTGACTAATAATTAGTGACTAACAAAGAGTGACTTATTAAATGTTATACCCACAAATTGATTAGCTTAGCATGGTATTAACATCAATTTGTTAAAATCTATTACATTATTAATCTAGGTGTAATCTAGTGTTAATCCTAATAAAAAAGGCGCTGATTAGCGCCTTTTTTTGTCAAAACATCGTCATTACCGTTTTAAGATAACCAATATGATGTTATTTATTTCAGCAAAGGTTCTACAACCATGTGTTGAAGTTCAATTGGGGCAATGGCATGCAGGGCATCCATTGCGGCACCGACTAAGGTAATCTTTCCTACAGATGATTCCACTAATACTGCCCGCTTTATTTCACTGTATTGACGATTGTTGCGAATTAGATTGGATAAAGCCATTTGCATCGGTTGCATTGATGGATTAAATGCCGCACTTTCAGCATAGCGGCCGCAGAAAGTGGCGCCATCGTTGGTTTCTAACACAACAGCTGCATTGCTATTGGTGTATGGCGCATAACTTAGCCCCATTTGGTCAATGGCTTCGATGATCATTGGGTCATCTGAATCACAATTAAATTCTAGCTCACGTTTACTTAATAGTGGCATGGTGACATCTAAGTCTGCCGGTCCAAAAGCATAAGGTAAATAATGGGCTAACGTTTGGGTTTCTTGCTCTGGTAGGTGAATGTTAATCTTACTGCCATTGACCAGTTCGTTCATAAATTGACGGCAATGGCCACAGGGGCTGAAATTAACAATAATATCAACAACTTCTGTTTCACCACTTAACCACGCATGACTGATGGCACTTTGTTCTGCATGTACACTGTGGAATAACGCTTCACCGGGTAATTCTAAATTGGCGCCCATGTACAAGTCACCACTGGCTCCTTTTGCAATGGCGCCGACGTAAAACTCGCTTATTGGTGGGTTTGCAAGTGCTGCTGCAATGGGCAATAAGTCCATGAGCACTTGCTGTTCTGGTTTACCGCTTGCCTTGACAAGGCCTGCAAATTGGCTGGCATCAATATGACCACAAAATTGGTCATGTAATAATGGCACAAGTGCTGTAGCCAAAGGCTTGTCTAGTTGAGTAATGCTGTTTAAAAAACGATTTTGCATTCCCTTAATCCTTAAATGAAATAAATTGAGCAAAGTGAAAATTCACTATAATGATTGTAAATATTGATATAGGGCTTTTAATAGCTTTTGTTTGTGTTCATTCTCGCTGGTTTCTTCGACCAGGTTCTCGAGTTTAATCACATAATCGGCATCAGATAAGCGTTGTTGACAGAAATCTCGCCATTTACGAGCTTCACTGTCTGTTAATGTTCCTGGGTAGTTACGGGCCCGGAAACGAAACAACATTTCATCGATACGAGGATCATCAAACTGCAATGCCAACGCCGCTAGGTTACGAGGTTCGGTATGACAAATAATGTCAATTTTAGATTTATCTGCATGGCTAAAAAATCCACCGCTATAAAGCATTAAATCAGGATCGGTAATCGGTTTGCGATTTGATTCAAGTTCAAATACTTGGTTAAGCTTTTCACGTAATTCGGGATGGTTTTTTAAGCGTTTATATTGCTCACGTGCAAATGCTTTATCAAACTGTAATTTCTCCGCGACCTCGTCATCCAGTAATTTTGGCGAACCAACAAAAGGGCATTTGTTAAGCTGAATTTGCTTGAGCGGTATTGGCAGCTCATTTTCTGATAATTCTTGACGAGGAGTGTACATACGATGGTTAATTTCTTGCGCGGACAACTCTATCAAAGGTGAGATGTCCATGGCCAAATTAATGCAGATCACTGAATTTTTATTGGTTGGATGATACGCCACGGGTGCAATCAACGTAGTACAGCCTTGAAGCGCACTAATTTTCGAGCTGACATGAACCAAAGGTTGCATTTTTAATACATCAACGTGGTCAGCAACCGCTTGTTTACGTCTTAAATTAAAATAATACTGGTACAGTTTAGGTTGTTTCTGCTTTATCAGTTTCGCCATTGCAATGGTGGCGTAAACATCAGACATGGCATCATGGGCTTTTTCATGACTTAAGCCATTCGCTTGGGTGAGTAACTCCAGTTTAAAACTGGGTGAGCCATCTTCTTTCTTTGGCCAATTAATACCGTCAGGGCGAAATGCATAGCAAGCTCTAACTAAATCAATAATATCCCAACGCGAATTACCGTTTTGCCATTCTCGTGCGTAGGGATCGATAAAGTTACGATAGAAACCATGACGACTGACCTCATCATCAAAACGTAATGAATTATAGCCCACGACACAGGTGTTAGGCTGGCTAAATAACGTATTGATACGTTTCATAAACTCAGCTTCAGGTTCGCCTTTAAGATTAGCAAGCTGCGGAGTGATACCGGTAATTAATATGGCTTCGGGAGACGGTAAGTAGTCAGGCGCGAGTTTGCAATAAAAGGTTTCAGGTTCACCAATAATGTTCAACTCTAGATCGGTTCGAATACCCGCAAATTGTGATGGGCGATCTTTGCTTGGATTTGCCCCAAAAGTTTCATAATCGTGCCAGAATAAAGTGGGTTGAATTGCGTTAGCCATAGTAAATATAAGATCCTTTTCGCGATTAAATCCATGTTAACATTTATCAGCATAAAAAAATGATAATGAGATAAAGTTCAATAAAAATTTTCTAATATAGCCTTGTTTACTGGTGACTAATGGGGATTTGCTGGTTACAATTTAACGAAGTAATTAAGGAATATTCTATGGATCACCATCTCTTTACTCAACCAAGTGTTTGCGAAATTAATCAACCTACTGCGTTGACACTGCGCTTATCTGAAAGTGTGAGTGATTTATTAGTGTTATCAACGATGAGTAATCCTTTGGTTGAGTTTGTGGTGAGCCAAGTTAATCATACCCAAGCGACACTAATTATACGTATCCAACCGTTTTTGACTTTTGCTTTTGAGCATACGCAGCCATTAATCCAAACGCCAGCTCAACGACGATCCGTGGGGCAGGGGATTAAATTATATCCTTCAATGGGAGTGGCTCCTCGCGTGTGTATCGAGCAACTTAGAAGAGGAGTGACGATTAATATTAACGTTGATGAGGATATGTATTTTAGGTTATCAGCCGAAGCTCGTTTTGAACTGGTGACTTTAGAAAATGACTTACGGATTTTGAGTGAACCTCAAGCACTCGTTATGGCTAAAGCGATATTAGGGCGTAAGTTTGATTATAATGAGCCCTCTAACATGCTGGCCGTTCATATTAGTGAATTAGAGCAAGTCCGACGAGAATTACGTGATTACCTCAGTGGTGAGTCGGGCAAAATCCACCCTGGTGTCTCAACTGAACTATTAAAACTTGATCATTTATTGCAAAATAAGCACCAATGGTTGTTGCGAACCTATCATCAGTCATTAGAGCGTCCTAATTTGGGGCGTTCATCCAATGAACAACTTTATAATAATGAGCAATTACAACGTAAATTAGATTGTTTTGAACTATTAGCCCCTAAAGATGTGTCGGAAATGGTCACTAAACTGTGTGATGACGATCTTTAATTTTTCAGTAACTCTAGAGTCCACCCATGTCTTATATTTGCCCTATTTGCAGCGCCCCGTTAGTGAAACAACAAAATGCTTGGCAATGTGAACAACGTCATCAATTTGATTGTGCCAAAGAAGGTTACGTTAATTTACTGCCTGTACAAAAAAAGAAAACCAAAGACCCTGGTGATAACAAAGAAATGATGTTCGCTAGAAGAGAGTTTCTTAATCAAGGCTTTTATCAGCCCTTAAGCGACAAGGTTAACCAGTTGGCGCTTGAATATGCTCCAGATGCTAATAAGATACTCGATATAGGCTGTGGTGAAGGGTATTACAGTCATCGATTGTTTGAAGCGCTGCAATCTGTCACTCAATCCCATTGTGAGCTTTTCGGGGTAGATATTTCTAAATCTGCGATTCGTTATGCAGCCAAACGCTATTCGGATCTGCATTTTTGTGTGGCGAGTGCGTTTGAAATGCCTTTGGCAGATAACAGTTTTGATTTAGCGATCCGTATTTATGCGCCCTCTAAGATTGAAGAGTTACAGCGAGTGATAAAACCGGGTGGAATATTAATTACGGTTTCACCTGGTCCTACACATCATTATGCTTTAAAGCAGAAAATTTATAGTGAGCCCAAGCTGCACCCACAAGGCCCCTTGGTATTGGATGGTTTTACATACTTAGCTCACGAAGCGTTGAGCTACTCATTGTCGCTAACCCGTGCAGACGATATTGATCATTTTCTTAATATGACACCTTACGCCTGGAAGTTGAGTGATTCACAGAAGTCTCAAATAATAGAGCAAGGGCTTGAGTGTGAGATAGACTTTAAAATCGAAATTCATCAACGCGAACAAGAAACAATCAGATCATTGATATAAATAACTATCTGATGCTCAAAGATAAACCATTTTGTCATGTCACCAATTAAATACTATCTTTTGATTGATGTTTGTTGACTTATCTCGAGAATGGTTTATAGTCTACTCAGCTTGAAGGTTGGGCTTATATTTATCAATACGACCAGTTTCGTCCTGTAAACATAAGTAATACCGGCATTTTCCAGCTTTACTGCCGTTAAGGCTTTAACTATTTTTTTCTACAGGATTTATATATTATGTCTCAAGTTACTGGTGTTGTTAAGTGGTTTAACTCTGATAAAGGTTTCGGATTTATTGAGCAAGAGTCTGGTCCAGACGTTTTTGTTCACTTCCGTGCTATCAATTCAGACGGTTTCAAAACTCTTGACGAAGGTCAGAAAGTTTCTTTCACTGTGACTCAAGGTCAGAAAGGTCCTCAAGCTGAGAACGTTTCAGTAGTTGGTTAATATTTAGCTTTAGCTAAATGTTAGGACTTTAAAACTGTAACAATTTATTGTTGCAGTTTTTTTTTGCATTTTTATGTGTGTTGCCATCATCTAAATCATCTAAATCATCTAAATCATCTAAATCATCTAAATCATCTAAATCATCTAAATCATCTAAATCATCTAAATCAT
>NZ_JBEOPP010000057.1:0-30688 GCF_040310185.1 Shewanella sp. T24-MNA-CIBAN-0130
TGACACGCTCGGTGATACAATTAATGATAACTTTCAGAAATTAAAACCTGCAGTTTGAATTCACTTGAGTATATATGCGTACTATTGAAGGCTTATCTCGAGTGGATGTTATTTATCGTCGAATTGATGATGAGTTTCTTGATCCTGAAGTCTTTAACCCTGAGTCTACCTTAGGCGTGCCGGGTCTTATGCGTGCTTGGAAAGCTGGCAATGTTGCATTAGCCAATGCGCCGGGGTCTGGCGTAGCCGATGATAAAGTCGTGTACGCCTATGTGCCTGAAATTATTAAATACTACTTAAATGAAGATGCACTGATAGCCAACGTGCCCACATACAAGTGTTTTAATGATGAAGAGCGTGAATACGTGCTCAACAACATTGACAAAATGGTGGTTAAACCTGCCAATGAATCCGGTGGCTATGGCATGTTAATTGGACCTCATGCTTCAGTAGCAGAACATGAAGAATTTAGAGCGTTAATTACTGAAGACCCCAGGAATTATGTCGCTCAACCTATGCTGATTTTATCTACTGCTCCAACGTTGTTTGATACTAAAGTAGAGCCTCGTCATCTGGATTTGCGCCCCTTCATTCTTAGTGGCAAGAATGTCACGGTCACCGCAGGTGGTTTGACTCGAGTCGCAATGCGCAAGGGGTCTACCGTGGTGAACTCGTCACAAGGTGGTGGCAGTAAAGATACTTGGATTGTCGATATGGAGTCATTATGAGCATGCTTTCAAGGGTTGCCAGTACCCTATACTGGCAGGCACGTTATTTAGAGCGAGCCGAAAACACCGCGCGCTTAATCAATGTTAACTCTCATATGCTATTGGATTTGCCCAAAAGTGTGGTGTTAGGTTGGGAGCCGATTGTCGATATTTTGTCTGATCGTGAGTTGTTTTATTCCTTACATGATGACGCAACCGAGCATGCGGTTATTAGCTTTATGGTTACTGACAAAGCAAACCCAAGCTCTATTATTAGCTCTATTAGCGCCGCGCGTGAAAATGCTCGTACTATTAGAGAGATTATTCCACGGGAAGCTTGGGAACAAATTAATGCGTTATACCTATATGCTATGGAAAGTCAGCATGAAGTGTTCTCTCGACACAAACGTTATAACTATTTAAGCAAAATTATTTTAGGTAACCAAACTATCACCGGTATGTTGTCTGGAACCATGACACATGATGATTGTTATGAGTTTCTTTGCATCGGTAGCAACATTGAACGTGCAGACATGACTACTCGGATCATCGATGTGCGCTCCGCTTCTTTGTTGCCTGATATCGAGCATGAGCAATCGGCTTTTGACAATATTCAGTGGATGAGTGTCTTAAAATCGTTAACGGGCTATCAAATGTATCGCCGAGAAGTGCGTTTACGTATTAATCGAGCCGATGTGTTGAAGTTTTTGCTGCAAGAAGAACACTTCCCTCGTTCATTAAGGCATGCATTACAACAGATTGAAGCCAGATTAGAACGCTTACCTCGTAATCATGATATTACTAAGGCGTTGCAAGGCGCGAATCAACAGTTGATGTCTGCCAAGCCGGAAAAGCTTAAACAGGACAAGCTTCATGATTTTATCGATCTAATGCAGATTGAGTTAGATAATTTACATGACAGCATCAATCAAACCTATTTTTAGTCACATAGAGATAGTCTGCAGTATCGTTTCATAGGAAACGGGTAAATTTATCCTAGTCGTCTTATCCCACCTTTTTTGGCTTTATAATTAAAATGTGGGGTAAGGCTGATATTTTTATTCAGAACAAAAACATTAGCAAAGTGATTTTTTGTGACCGTTAATCAAATGCGTTTATAAATAAACCTAACTATCCGCCTCTAAGTTACTGTAATAAATAAGTTATTGGTGGTTATTTTGCTTAACTGCTGCTGAGGTACTTGGCCTTTTTGTTGCGTTTTATCGTGGTAAGTTGGGGCTGTTTACTAAAATCAGATGCTCAGAGCATTCATGTTTAAGTCATGTTCACCATCATTTTAACGATTTTACACATTAAGCCTTTACAATATCCAAAACTACTGTAATATATCTCGTGCTCTGACATTCAGAGTTATTAATGAACATCAAGTAAAAGAAAAGCCTTAGAATCTCTTCGTTATCGTTGTTATCCTCTGTGTTTCCCTTAGCTTCATCGTGACATTCAATAATTCAAGCTCGAGCGCATCGCATTTTCGCGACAGATTGATTAAATTTAAATATATAAGGGACACAAAATGTCTGATAAAACAACTGGTTTAGTAAAATGGTTTAACGAAGATAAAGGTTTTGGCTTTATTACTCCTGATAATGGCGGCGCTGATGTGTTTGTTCATTTCCGTTCAATCACTTCAGAAGGTTTCAAAACTTTAGCTGAAGGCCAAAAAGTTTCTTTCGATGTTGAGCAAGGCCAGAAAGGCCCACAAGCTGCTAACGTAGTAGCTGTGTAACTCGACTTTGTAAGATAACGCAAACGGTTTAACGACTGTTTGCGTTTTTTTATGTCTATAATTTAATGATTTATCCTTTTTCAATATGCTAAGTATCTTAAACAGCTTAAGTGCCTGCAATGCTTTTAAATATATTCAACATAGTTAAGCATTTATAATAGTTAAGCATTTATAATAGTTAACTACTTCCAATATCTCCTTTTTATCCGTTTTATCCGTTTATCCTTTTCTGCATCGATTGTTAATAAAACGCCTGAATAAAAACACATAAGCCCAACTCCAATTTCGACTATCCTTAAATTAACGGGGATCGCCATTGCTGGGTTAATGCGCTTTAAATTGAATAGCTTGCGCCGCTCTGAAGGGTTCAGATAATAGATCTGATTGGCATTATGCTCACGCTATCGATCCACTCTATAATTCCCCAGTTTCTGTTGATCTGGATCAACGCTTAGGATCGTAAATCAATTCATTATATTAGCTAAGTTGAATACTGGTGGGTGAAGTCATAATGTCAGATAATAAACTCATTTTAGTCTTAAAATTATGCATCACTATGGGCATTAGCTTAATTTTGTTAGGGATTTATTGCCATAACTTCAGTGAAACGATTGAGATGATGGGCGTCAAAGGGATTATGATTAGTGCTATGTGTGTCGCCATTGGTATGGCGTTGTCATTGCCGACTAAAATGTACCTGACCTTTATATTGGTTAAGCGTGAAACCGAAAAAAGCCAATAATCAATTGTGGTTGTCTAGGAGGGGGCGGACTGCGTCCTGCTAGGGACAGCTTCGCGCTAAAACTTATAGCATCTAGCAGCGAAGCGACCTAGAACCTAGGAATAGTGATACCTTGGCGTTTGAATAGAAAACAGTGAAATCCTCAAGGTATTCTGTCTTAATAAGGATCTCCACGACTCGCTTTGCAACTCACTAACATCGTTTATTCCGCGAAATCGCTTTGTTGTGATCATTTATTAATTAACTCAAGACTCTTGGGTCAAAAACACCGATAATTGCCCCTAATTATACAAGCAGGCCGATTGGCTGCGCACGACTGTGGATATATTCAATGGAAATCAAAGTAAATTTTCTCGACAACCTGAGACTCGAAGCTAAATTTGACGACTTTACCGTTACGACCGATCAACCTATTCGCTACAAAGGTGATGGTTCAGCTCCCAGTCCTTTTGATTATTTCTTGGCTTCGTCAGCCCTTTGTGCAGCCTACTTTCTCAAGGTGTATTGTAAAGCTCGTGATATTTCGACTGAGAATATCAAACTATCGCAAAACAACATTGTTGACCCTGAGAATCGCTACAACCAAATTTTTCAAATTCAGGTTGAATTACCGGATGATATTTCCGATAAAGATCGCGAAGGTATTTTACGTTCTATCGACCGCTGTACGGTTAAAAAAGTGGTACAAACGGGTCCTGAATTCAAAATCGAAACGGTTAAAAAACTAGACGCAGACGCCAATGCCATGCTGATGGGCCAACCCGACGGCGATGCGAGCACGTTTATTTTAGGCAAAGATTTACCGCTTGAACAAACCATTAAAAACATGACCGGCTTGTTAGCCGACCTGGGTATGAAAATCGAAATATCGTCATGGCGCAACATTGTGCCTAATGTTTGGTCTTTACATATCCGTGATGCAGCGTCACCAATGTGTTTCACCAACGGCAAAGGTGCGACCAAAGAAAGCGCGCTATGCTCGGCTTTAGGTGAGTTTATTGAGCGTCTTAATAATAACTTTTTCTATAACGATCAATTCTTTGGTGAAGAGATCGCTAATAGCGAGTTTGTCCATTATCCCAATGAAAAATGGTTCCAACTGGAAGAAGATGACGTGCTTCCTGCTGGCATGTTAGATGAATACTGTTTAGACATCTATAATCCAGACGATGAGCTATGTGGCTCACACTTGATTGATACTAACTCAGGCAATATTGATCGCGGTATTTGTGCGATTCCGTATACTCGCCAATCAGATGGCGAAACCGTGTTTTTCCCGTCTAACTTAATTGAAAATCTATTTTTAAGTAACGGCATGAGTGCGGGTAACAACCTGCAAGAAGCGCATGTTCAGTGCTTATCTGAAATTTTCGAGCGTGCGGTAAAACGTCAAATTATTGAGCAAGAAATTATTCTGCCAGACGTGCCAATGGCTGTGTTAGAAAAGTATCCAAGTATTTTAGCGGGCATTAAAGGGCTTGAAGCTCAGGGCTTTCCTATAGTGGTGAAAGATGCTTCTTTAGGCGGCCAGTTCCCAGTGATGTGCGTGACATTGATGAACCCAAGAACCGGTGGTGTATTTGCTTCATTTGGTGGCCACCCGAGTTTTGAAGTGGCGTTAGAGCGGAGCCTTACCGAGCTGTTGCAAGGCCGCAGTTTTGAAGGCTTAAACGATGTGCCAAAACCGACCTTTAATAGCATGGCGGTCACTGAGCCAGAAAACTTTGTTGAGCACTTTATCGATTCAACAGGGGTGATTTCTTGGCGCTTCTTTAGCAGTAAGTTTGACTATGAGTTCTGTGAATGGGACTTTACCGGCACTAGCGAAGAAGAAGCCAAAGGCTTATTTGGTATTTTAGAAGCCATGGGTAAAGAAGTGTATATTGCCGAGTTCACTGATTTAGACGCTTCTGCTTGTCGTATTTTAGTGCCTGATTATTCGGAAGTTTATCCTGTAGACGACTTGATTTGGGATAATACGAATAAAGCACTAGATTACCGCAAAGATATCTTAAACCTGCATTCATTAAGCACTAAAGCGTTAGCTAAGTTAGTTAATCGTTTAGAAGAGAGTCAGTTAGATAACCATACCGATATTCGAACCTTAATTGGCATTGTGTTCGACGAAAATACGGCTTGGGGCCAGTTAACCATTATTGAATTGAAGATCCTGATTTATCTCGCGTTAGGTTCCCACGACGACGCCATTGAGTTAGTCGGCGAGTTCTTACAGTTTAACGACAACACTGTTCAGCGTGGGTTGTTCTATCAAGCAGTAAACGCTGTGCTTGAAGTGACCTTAGATGAAGACTTAGAGCTTGAGCACTTTATCGGTAACTTTAACCGTATGTTTGGTCAAGAAGTCATGGACAATGTGCTGGGGTCAGTTAATGGCACGGTACGCTTTTATGGCCTCACAAAAACCAGCATGCAGCTAGAAGGCATTGAGCCCCATTTACGCTTGATTGAAAGTTACAAAAAACTGCATCAAGCCCGTAAAGCGAAAGCTGGGATATAAATACTCATTGAGTTGAGCGCCAAGCGTAAGTTCATTGTGATAAAAAGAGTAATAGCGAACCAAACGGTTCGCTTTATTTTTTGTTGAAGCTAATAATCCTAAAAACCATCCATTCATGTTCATCTCCAAGCACTAATATTACTTTATGGTGAGCCTCCCCATAGGCAATGAAAATAAATATTGTTCACAAAGTTGTAACCATACAATCTACATTATTTTTTACTTCTGGTATTATGTCGCAAATGAAATTTATTTTTTCTTTTTGTGACATAATCGAAGGCTAATAGCATGGTGGCAAAAGCGGATGACATAATTTTATTTGTCATGGTTGTAGAAGCAGGATCGTTTACAAAAGTGGCTGAAAAGCTCAGTTTGACTAACTCAGTGGTGAGCAAACATATTGCAAGGCTTGAGCAAGATGTGAATACACAACTGCTCTATCGCACCACAAGGAAATTAGCCTTAACGGATGCAGGAGCAACATTTTATGGTAAAGCGCGATTAGCCAAAATAGCATTTCAAGAGGCGGCCGATGCGATATCTGGCTACAGTGATGATGTGCGAGGCACGATCAAACTGACCATTCCAGTAGTGCCAGCAAGGTTAGTATTAAATAATGCATTAGCTGATTTTTGTCGTGATTATCCTAACGTCGATGTTGATTTGACCATAGCTGACCAATTCGTTGATATTCTTGATCAAGGTTATGATTTAGCGATAAGAACGGCTCATCTTGTTGATTCGTCTTTAATTGCAAGGCGCTTAATTGATTCCGATTGGTTGGTGTGTGCCACACCTGAATATTTAAAACAAAACGGTACTCCACTGGCCCCGCAAGATCTGGCTAAACATAGCTGCTTACTTTATCACTATGAAAGTAGTGGCGTGGATCAATGGGTATTTAAAAATGCTGAGGGTAATTACACGGTAAATGTGCAGGGTCGATTCCGATCAAATAACCTTGAGTCGTTAAGGCAAGCAGCGTTAGCGCATTTTGGTATTGCTTATCTTCCCCAAGCGCATATTTATGAAGATTTACAGGCAAATAACTTAGTCGCTTTACTGACTGAGCATAGTGGCAAAGATTTAGGCATTTATGCGGTATACCCGAGCACAAGACTGCCTGACAAAAAAATTAAATTATTGATTGAATACTTTCGCAAAGCTTTTCACTCAAAAAAGGATTATTTTTACTAATTAGCAGTATAAATAAAAACTCGATAGATACTGCCCGTAAATGAGCAATACCTATCGTAGTCTGGGAACTTAGAAAGCGTATTTAGCAGATAATTGTAGATAGTCTGAATCTATGTCAGTCATGCCTTCATCTTCAATGGCATAATTACCTAGCTCGACACCCACACTTAACTCAGGGGTAACGTTAGTGATTAAGTTAACGCCCCAATGTGCGCGACTTTTGTTTGTCTCATCAGTTTCTGCTGTGCCATAAAATGCGGTAGAACGCAAAGTATCAGTCCAGAAATGACGATAAGCGACAGTAAATGCAGTTGTTGACTCTACTACTGTTTCTCCTTGGTCATCAGTAACAATATCTGGTGTCATACCAGCAGCAACATATCGGCCAGAGTCACCTACGGTAACTTGGAAACGTAAATCGTCTTTACCAACCGTTTTAATCACGCCGCCTACATTGGCTGCCACGGCAACCTCATCAATTCCGCCTTGGTCCACTTTTCTAACAAGCGCCCCTACAGATAATTGACCCCAGTCCGCTTTATGATCGTAACGGCCGACAAAATCTGGGATAGACTCATCTTTGTCGGCTTGATCGCCAGTTACACCGACACCACTTGATGATGCACCAATACTTCCGTTGCCATTGGTTTCTGGATTTTCAATAGAAAATTGCCAAGCGCCATAGGTGTAGCGTAATTGTGTTTGTCTAATAAACACTTCGCCAACATGTGGTCCACCAAAATCTAGCGCTTCTGGTAATGCATGTAATGGCATAAATGTGGTCCAAGTTTGACCGGCCAACCAGTTTTTATAACTAATAAAAAAATGTCTTAAACGTGGGTTTGAAGAGTTACTCACTACTTCGTTACCGCCACCACCGTACATATCTACTTCAACAAATCCAGATATATCACCGTGTTGAACTTTTAAATTTACGCGTGATTCTTTGACATTAAAACCCGTATGAGATGTATCGACAGGTACACCTGATGGGAAGTTAGCAATCCAATAATCTTGATAAGCAATATCGCCATTCACATGACGGACATCCACTTTTGCATAGCCACCCAAGGTCACTTTAGTATCTTGTCCTGCAACAGTATCAGTCATTAACTCTATGCCAGCATTAGCTTGCATGCTTGCAGCTAGTGCTGTGAGTAAAAATAGGTTTTTGTATTTTTTATGTGTCATTTGTTATCCCTCTGTTTCCCCGAAAGCGAAGTGCTAATGTAAAGGGATTTGTTAAAAGGGTAAACTATGTTAATGGACAATGACTTGTTCCAAAAACGCTATAAATAGAAAATCTGCTTATTAATTTACGATAATCGATTAAATAGGAATGAGTAAAATAGGCTCAACAATACGTGGTTACAGCAAGATGGCTGCCAGAGGTGAATTCAACTATATTTCTTTTTTTAGGTTTAAGCTATTGATTAATATTGACTATACACTACAGGTGTTTATGTAAGATGACGTAAGCCTCCACTTTTGGTGTTGTTTTTTTGTGTACATAAAGGCGCCATTGGGCTGGTGGGCGAGCGCTACAATAGGGTACAAGGAGGCTTATTTTATCAAGGCGTCAGCGCAGTGTTAGAAGTGACCTTAGATCAAAATTGAGACCTTGAGCACTTATTGGTAATGCCAATAGCATGTTCGGCAAGGGGAAATCGGCTATGTTGTCGGTTCAGTTACTGGCAAGGTGCATTTTTACGGCCTAACTAAAACCAGCATGCAACTTGAAGGTATTGCGCCATACCCTCGCTTGATTGAGAGCGACAAAAACTGCATCAAGCTCGCAAAATCAACGCTGATATGTAATCGCGTTATTGCCGAGATTTTAGGGTTGTTCATCTTATCTCGGCAGTTTCGACTGTTATAATGTTTTTTTCGTACGTTGAATAGCATCATTTGCTAATGACTATCTACTATCTACTATCTACTATCTACTATCTACTATCTGCTATCTACTATCTACTATCTACTATCTACTATCTACTATCTACTATCTGCTATCTACTATCTACTATCTGCTATCTACTATCTACTATCTACTATCTGCTATTAGCTATCTGCTATTAGCTATCTACTATTAGCTATCTGCTATTCACTATAAAAGTCCTGCTATCGCACCATTATTTTAAGCTTTCTGATCTTACTTTCAATATTCGTTATTAATCACTGAGCGGGGTCGCTTACTTGCACTTGTTGTCTTGTTGGGGATCGCATACGTTTACGCTTACCCACGGTTGTGACTCATTTTTGCAGATTATGCACATTATGCACATTTTTCATATTTTACATATTTTACAGATAGTGGCCATTATTTAGCTTGTGAGTTAAATAAGTAAGACTCCATCGATAGCACACTGAAATCGATGTCGTTCTGTATCACGGTTAAATTATCTTGTGCTGTCACTGCGCCTAATACAAACAGTAAAGGAATGTAGTGTTCGACAGTGGGATGAAAAAAACTGAAATTAGGATACTGTTCTGCTGCGCTGACCAAGGCTTGAACATTGTGATTGATAACATTGTTTCTCACCCATTTTTCAAATTCAGCCACGCGTGGATCCGGTTGACCACCAAAACGTAATGCTCGTAGATTATGGGTGACATTGCCTGAACCGATAACCGCAATGCCTTGCTCGCGTAACGATGTCATGGCTTTGCCCAATTCAAGATAAAAACTCAAATCTGCGTGTTGCGGGATAGACAGTTGAATAACAGGTACTTTTGGATTGGGTAATAAATGCATCAGCGGTGTCCAAACACCATGATCCAGCCCTCGTGTCATATTCACTTGTGTGGACAATCCGCTTTGGGTCAACATAGAGGCAATATCATTGGCGAGTTGGTTATCGCCAATCGCAGGGTACTTTACTTGGTATAATTCGGGCTGAAAGCCATTAAAGTCATAAATGAGTTCTGGCTGGCTTATACCTGTGACTTGCAAAGACGTTGACACCCAATGCGCTGATAATACCAGTACGGCTTTCACCTCGCTAAATTGTTGGCCCACGGCGTTTAACTGCCGTGTGACCGTGGATTCATCAAGCGCTAATGTTGGCGCACCGTGGCCAATAAACATCAGCGGGGCTAACGTTGTTGTCGGTAAACTGGTTGTCGGTAAGCTTGTTGCTGTGTTCATTAGTTGCTCCTGTTAAGTCGGTGAGCCCATTTAATACTGGGCCTGTGGCACTGCCATGCTTGGATTTTCATTATTGAATAAAGACCATGGGATAAGCACTGCGAGAGTATGCGTAATCATACTAAGTTAAACAATTGCAGTAATATTTGATTTATAGTTTAATAAAATTATACAAAAGCTTTGTCGTCATACTAGGGGCCGTCTGATGGATATGCTGAATTTAATGCGCAATTTTGTCGCTGTGGTGGAAGAGGGCAGTTTTACTGCTGCGGCCAAACGCTTGGGTAAAACCAAAGCCTTGCTTAGCACCCAAGTGACACAGTTAGAAACCAAATTAGCAGTAAGATTGTTGCATCGCTCAACGCGCAGTTTAACCGTTACTGAGGCGGGAAATGCATATTGGGGCGAAGCGAAACGTATTCTTGATGATGTTGAAAACTTAGGATCACAGTTACTCAACCAGCATCGTAGTCTAGCGGGCAGTATTCGAATTTCAACGCCAGTGACTTATGGTGAAGAAGTGCTAACGCCTTTTATCAGTTATTTGATTAGTGAGCAACCAAGGTTGCATATCGATATGATGTTAACCGATCGTCATGTCGATTTGGTCAATGAAGGGTACGACTTAGCGATCCGTGTCGGTCGTTTAAAAGATTCAAATTTGATCGCACGCCCGTTAGGACAAACGCGATTAGTGACCTGTGCCTCAGCCTCGTTTATTGAAAAATACGGCCTAGCGGATCACCCCGATCACCTGCGCGATCTGCCTTGTGTGGTGGACAGTAATTATCCTCATTTACAGCAGTGGCACTTTACTCAAGCGGATGACACTGTCGTGGTTAATGTTAACAATGTTGTGACAGTCAACAATGCTCGTTCGGCCACGGCTCTTGCGTTAGCCAATACGGGGATTGTCGCCGTGCCTGAATTTATTGTCAAAAAGCAGCTCCAAAATGGTGAGTTAATTGAGGTGTTGACGGGGTTTGAGCTGGGTACGTTGCCGGTTCATGTACTTTATCCGAGCCGCAAGCACTTATCCGTTAAGGTGAGCTATTTTATCGAGAAACTACTCCAATACTTTGAGCCGGATAAATCCTCCCCAATTAAATAATCAGGGGTAGAACAGCATTGCTGCCATGTTTGCCATCCCAGAGTGTGGCATCTAGTCATGAAAAAGCGCGCCGCTATGCCTTAATGGCGTACTCACGTTATAACCGCAGCGCGGGATATAAGAAGCAATAAATTGTCGAAATAAAGAGTCGAAATAAATAGATAAAATCAGCCTATTTTCAAGGTGAAACCATCAGGTTGACGCTCTTTGGCACCGCTAGATGGGGGATTAACCTTTTCATGTTTGAAGCGTTTGCCAAGGGCAGTGGATTGAAGCAGAAGATTTACCGCATGAAGTCGCCGCGGTTATTAGCGGTAAACTTGGGACACAATTAAACCGATAAAAGAGGTTGAGCAAGACTATATTCTCACAGTCCTTGCGTTATGTGATGGAGATAAGCACAAAGCCGCTCATGCTTTGCAAATGGGCTTTGCAACCCTGTATCGAAAACTCAGTGAATATAAAGTAACCCATTGCGAATAGGACAGTATGAAGCTTTAATATGCTAAATTTATGATGTGAGTTGTATTTTATCTAAATGATTCTATTTGTTATTTTTATATTTACAGTGCGATTTAGCTGGGGCTTATGCCCTAAGTTAAGTCGTTAGAGATTGAGTCGTTAGGGATTGAGTGGTTAACATTAGTTTACGCAGCCAGTATTGACTGACTGCTTTTGGGTTTATTATTATTGCTTATCTAAATAGCTGTCTACTGCAGTCGCTCTATCTTCGGCGTGTTCTATAAGCTCATCGATAGCGCGATAAAAATCACTGCTACTTTCTAAGAAGCTGTAACCCGATATCTCGGTGGTTGCATAGGGCGAAATTAATGCAGAGTAAGTATTATAGCTTGCTTGTATTTTATTGGTTTCGAATGCGTCACTTATCACCGCGAGTAAAAATTGATTATAGCGGTCACGATACACATCATCGGTATACAATATTGAAATGAGTGGCCAGCTAGCGGAGTTCAAGTTTGAAAAGTCTAACGCCAATGCGCCACTTTGCTTACCGTTTTGCAATGCTTCGTTGTTGTCCCAAGGGATCCAAGTCAGTTTTGAGGTGTCTGGATTGTTGTATAAATAGTAATTATGCGGCATTAAGCCGTAAGTATCCCAGTTTTGAATTATGCCATTAACGGCTAGATATTTTAAAAATACATCAACGTCAAATACCGCTTCAAGGTTAGCGCGCCATGTTGCCGGATCGCTAGTGGCGGTATCGTCGTGTAAGGCAGTAAAGAGGGCTTGGATATCAGACCAATCTTCGTCGTCTTCGTTGGTTTTTTTCTCAAAGTCTTCCTGGTTAAATGACCCTTCAACAAACATTGCACCATCGTCTTCGGGTTTGTATAAGTTACCGTCGTCACTAGAAAATTGCGTATCAATTAAGCTGTCGTCAACTTCTTCAACTAGGGTGTATAAACCAAAGTATTCAGGGCCGTCACCATGGTCGACATATAAGGTATAAAAGCCAGTGTGAGACACAGCTAGACCAGCATCTTTAAACACGTCAGCGGCGACTTTTTCTCGCAACATTGATTCGTCATCAAAGTTATTTTTTAAACTGAGCTTTTTAAAACCATAAAAACGTTGGTTTTTGATTTGTGGATAATCGTCCTCATACTCATCGAAATCAAGTTTAAACGCTAGTTTTAGAATGCCTTGCTGCCAGCTAGTTTGCAGTGATGAGTTGCCTTTAAAGCGAATACCAACGCGATACCATTCGGTGCCGTTATAAAATACTTCAGCAGGCACAAAAATCGGATTTTCATCTGTATCGGTTAAGCCATTGGATGAGGTTCGGCCAAACTCGCCATAGGTTGCGGTCATGTCATCTAACATGCTCTGCCAGCGCGCTTCAGTCACGACGATATCAAAGCGCTTGACTTGGGTGTCATCAAACACCTCGTCAAAGTTTGGTTCGACATTTTTGCTATGGGATTCGTCGGTCCAATCCGTTGCGTCAAAGTCAACGTCGGTAATTTCAGTTTCTGTAGTGGTCGTGGTGACCGTTTCAGTTACGTCGGTACTGTTAACACTGCTGCTATCACTACCACAAGCTGTGAGTATCAAAGCACTACTTAACGTCATGATAAGCAATAGTAATATTGGCTGATTAATTAATCGTTTTGTGCTGGGTAAGTTATTGAGGGCAAACATTGGGCACTCCTAGCAATGGTGTCGCGTTGAAAGCTTAATATGGTTAGCAGTATGTTAGCGCGTAAAAGTGCAAAACCAGTGCAGTAAGCGTGGAACAAAATAGCAGCTTGATAAGAGTGAGATATTACTCAAGGTTGCGTAGGTATGCGCATCGTGGTGGCGGCATTGGCGCACACAGGTACCATATTAATCCACAATGCGATAAAATCTAGGCCAATAATGAGTTACGTCATATCGCTAACTTGGCACTGAAATTTGTAGGGAAAATGAATGAATATTGAAAACGATGTGATAGATAATTTAGCAGAATTAGAGCGTTTTTTACTTTCGGTAGAAAAGGGCAGTTTAGGTTTAGAAGGGGTTGTAGGTGTTGGTATGGCAACCAATAATGCTGATGGTCGTCATTTTGTTGCCGTATTTGGTGACAATCATAAACTGTTATTAACTCGCTGGATAACGGCTGAAATATTTGAAACCGGCAAAGATATGGTGCAACACGGAGTAAAACCAAAGCACTGATAAAGCATACTTACTGATAAATCATCAAGGACAGAAACCAGGTTTCTGTCCTTGATATTAGGCTAGTGAGTCAATTTAGCTTACTTATCTGAATTAGTTGAACCAATTTTGTGTATGGCGAGATCCGCGCCAATAAACTCATCTTCTTGGCTTAAGCGTAAGCTCGATATTTTGTTCACTAAGCCATAAACAATGATACCGCCAACCAGTGCCACTACTACACCTGCAGTACTACCAATAAGTTGCGACATAAAGCTGACCCCACCCAGACCACCGAAGGCTTGTTGACCAAAAATACCTGCCGCGATACCGCCCCATACACCGCATAAACCGTGTAATGGCCACACGCCGAGTACGTCATCGATTTTGTTACTGCGTTGTAATCTTGTGTACACCAAGACAAATAACCCACCAGCCACACCGCCAACCACAAATGCGCCGACAGGATGCATTAAGTCAGACCCCGCGCACACCGCCACTAAGCCTGCAAGGGGGCCGTTATGAATAAAACCAGGGTCATTTTTACCGACAATCAGCGCCACCACAGTGCCACCGACCATGGCCATTAAACTGTTAACCGCCACTAAGCCGCTGATCCCGTCAAGTGTTTGCGCAGACATGACGTTAAAGCCAAACCAGCCGACAATAAGCACCCATGAACCTAAGGCAAGAAAAGGGATATTTGATGGTGCAAAGGCTATTCCTGGTTTGCGGCCGCGTCGAGCACCTAATATATAAATGGCCACTAATGCGAGCCAACCGCCCATAGCATGAACGACCACAGAGCCAGCAAAGTCATGAAACTGTGCCCCAAATTGGCTTTCTAACCATGCCTGAAAACCAAAGTTACCGTTCCACATTATCCCTTCAAACAGCGGATAAACAAAGGCAACAATCAATGCCGAAGCGAGTAAGAAAGGCCTAAAACGGCCGCGTTCAGCAATGCCACCAGATACAATCGCTGGAATGGCTGCTGCAAAGGTCAGTAAAAAGAAAAATTTAACCAGCTGATAGCCATTATCGGTAGTTAAACTTTCAGCGCTGACAAAGAAGTGGCTACCGTAAGCAATTTGATAACCAATGACAAAGTAAGCCATGGCTGAAAAAGCAAAGTCAGTCAAAATCTTTACCAAGGCGTTGACCTGGTTTTTGTGCCTCACGGTGCCCATTTCTAAAAATGCAAAGCCAGCGTGCATGGCTAAAACCATAATTGCACCAAGTAAGATAAACAAGGTGTCTGCACTTTGTGCAATGAGGCCAATAGCATCACTAATATTATTCATTTCAGTTCCCACAAAATGATTCTCTTTTGAAATTCATGCTTTTATAAAGCAAAAGCCATTCCTAAATCACAGCTAAGCCATTATATTATTGACCTTGTATGGTGCAAATATATGAAAATATTGCTTAAGTTATCTGTGTAATGTTCAATATCAGTGCATTATTTGGCGTTTGTCATGGCAAATAATGCGCGTAATGACGGATGTTCATGGCGCGAATGTTTCAATTTGGTGCGTTTCTGCTTGTATTTGGTGCATTGTTCAATGGCTAAATTAACCTTATGTTAACCATTATTATTAAGATAGTTCGTCCATCAAGTCGGTTGATAAATGGATGATCTGACAATCCCAATTCCCAATTCCCAGTAACTAATAACGAATCACGAATCACTAGAACAGAATAATGGGAGTCATATGACAACAGCAAGAGTCGTAGAGGTCGGGATGCTCCCTTTTTGCAAACCTGGTAATCATCAACCTTATCGAGTCATGGCGGCTAAAGCGATAACCGCTATCGCGGCATAAGAGATAGTTTTTTTCACTGTGATGTCTCCAACTCTGGGGGCAATTAATGATCAAAAATTGTATAAGAAACGAATTTTTCTAGCACTTATCAATATATTAGTCTGGATTTCACCCTAGAAAAAGCCAGTCAATGCGCTTGGTTAGCTGATCTTGTACTGGTTATCTATGCGGTTAATGTCACGTACATTAACCGCATAAATGTTATTGGCTTGCATCCTAATTAACGGGCATTTTTAAAATATATCTTCTTGATAAAAATGAATATTTTAACGCTATGAATAAATATTAATACGAATTATGAACGATCGTTCAGAGTTAACTTGAGCGATTGCTCAAATTGATTTGTAGTGGTCTCAATTCGAAACGCAACGCGCCTAAATTTATTTAGTTACAAGAGAGAATATTATGACTGCATTTACAATTCACACTGTAGACACTGCACCAGAAGACAGCAAAGCAATGTTAGATGACACTAAAAAGCAAACGGGTATGATACCTAATTTATTTGGCGTGTTAGCCGAATCACCAAGCACGCTTAAGGCTTACCAACAGTTACATCAGGCTTTTTTAGACACATCATTTAACCCTGAAGAGCTAACGGTAGTATGGCAAACCATTAACGTTGAAAACAAATGTACTTACTGTGTGCCTGCACACACAGGTATTGCACATTCAATGAAAGTAGACCCAGCGTTAACTGAAGCATTACGTAATAAAGCGGCGATGCCAAACGCTAAATTACAAGCGTTACAAGATGCGACATTAAGTATCGTACGTAACCGAGGTAACATTTCTGAAGCAGAACTAGCAGCATTCTATGCCGCAGGTTATGGCCAGCAACAAGTGCTAGAAATCATCTTAGGCTTGTCACAAAAAGTGATCAGTAACTACACCAACCACGTGGCAAAAACACCGGTTGACGAGGTATTCAAAAAGTTTGCTTGGTAATTGTTGAGCGACATTTTTAGCGAAAATTATTATTCATGTAGATGAATGAATCCCTAATACCAATGCCTGCGTTATCGCAAATGGCATTGGTATTTTTTTATCACGTTAGAGCAAAAAAGCGTACTTGAAGAGATGAGGACAACCAAATGACAGCAAAGATTAAGCTCGATATTATTTCAGATGTAGTGTGCCCTTGGTGCATCGTCGGTTATAAACACTTAGAAGCGGCGATAAATGAACTTGGGCTGCAAGATCAAGTTGAGATTGAGTGGCAACCATTTGAACTTAACCCAAACATGCCTGCTGAAGGTGAAAATCTGCGTGAGCATTCAGCCAGAAAATACGCTACCACACCAGAAGGTAGCGTTCGTGCACGGGTAAATATTACTCAACAAGGGGCTGAACATGGCTTTCTTTTTGACTATTTTGAACAGATGAAAATGGTTAACACTTTAGACGCGCATGTGTTGTTGGAATACGCGAAAGAGGTCGGTAAGCAAACTGAGCTTAAACTGCGTTTATTCAGCGCCTTTTTTAGCGAACATAAAGATATTTCAAACCGTGAAATACTCACAGCAGAGCTCATTGCTGTGGGGATTAATGCCGCAGAAGCCATGAGTTTACTCGATAACGCTGCAGTGGCAGAACAGGTTCGAGCTAAAGAGGCCCATTGGCAACAACTCGGCATTTCGGGCGTACCTACGGTTATTTTTAATCAATCGAGTGCATTAACTGGCGCGCATCCAGTTGAAGCGTATAAACAAGTTTTGGCCGATTTAGTTGCCCAGCGCTAACTGCGCGAGGGCTACATCGTATGAGTATTGTTAATACTTAACCCGAATTCACATATGGTCTCCTCCCGTATTGCAAGGTATCACTCATCGATAACAGGGACAGGATTGCTGTCATATATACGGTCTTTATATGAAGTTCAAGACTTCTGGCCTCGATGTATTCCGCACATATTGTCCTTATCAGGTTATCGGCCACTGCAAGGTATTCAATCTGGGCATACCGTGTTTATTACCCGTAAATACAGTGTGTCGCCTGCGATGCGCGAGTTTGTAAGTTTGATTGATATTCGTTAACTTGTGTCAATAGCGGCCCTCGACTTCAGTTTATTGCTGTGCCCCGTTAGCAAACGTAGAGCGGATGACGTTTTTTAGCTCAAACATCATCAAGCTTAGGGGGGATATCAGCATGGTTGGAGTTAGCACAAGGTAATGGTAAGTCTTTTTGTGATTGTGGGTCGCTCAAATAGTTGAAACTTAACCTTGGTTTATGTTTGCTGCAAGCCTGTGAATGTTGATATAATAGCGGGCTAAAAAATTATTTATTTACAGACTTTTTTATCTCGCAATCACTGCCCCATCGCCTGCAGGAATAACTATGATTAACCACTTTAGTGTACTGGGAGTCAGACCCAATGCCAAAGAAGATGACATAAAAAAAGCCTATAAACGTTTATCGAACAAGTATCATCCTGACAAATTACTTGGGGCGTCTGACGATGAAAAACAGCAAGCATCAATTCAGCTCCAACGAGTCAAAAAAGCTTACGAAGTGCTATCAGATAAAAAGCTGAGAAATGCTTTTATCAATGATTTTAACAACGTGATTGTCACTGATCCCACTGCCGCAATGCGGGAGTTGTGGGACGAATATTATTCCTGAGTATCCCATGGTTAAACATCTTAATATCTCACGCATTAATGAGCTAAAAAATAATGCCAATGACAATATAGAATCTTACAACGACCCTGATACGCCAAATGCGCTGGCACGATTTACTAGCCAAATCAGAGAGATATTGTTGGCCGATCCTGGGATGCTAGATTCAGTCCCTGAGTATTTACCCGTTGCGCTTTATGACAGGGTCAAGTTCTCTGCTGAATCAAAGCGCCAATGGGCACACTGGATTAGCTTGAATATTCATCCTAGTTGGGATGAATTTAAAACCACGATCGCGTTTAACAACGCCGATCTGCCTTTGGCGCTCGCGGTACGTAAATACAGCGAAGATCTGTTAATTGAAAGTTGTGCCGTGGTGTATTTGTTAGAGACTCAGGGACAATCTGAGCCGAAGCAAACGGCTGCGGATGATGATTCCAATGAGCATGATGGTGTCCATGAGCACGAGCGTGATGATAACGACGATTACGACACTGATTATGATAGCGATGAAGAAGGTTATTATGACCAATATGATGAGGAAATCGAATGAACAGTCTCATTGAAATAACAGCCGCGGAAATACAAGAACTGGCGAATGTTGAGCCGAAACAGGCAAGCAAGAGATTTGAGTTGATCGCGACGTCAATGTCTGATGATCAGTTGGTCGAAGTGATTGAGCAAATGGATATTGTCACCTTGACACAAATAAACAGTCAGCATGATATTTCGTGTCCATCGATTATGTCTGAGTTAATGACCCCAGAACAGATCCGTGACATCGTCTGCCAGCAGCCGCTTTACTGGGAAGAGAAAATCAAAAGTAATGCCGAAGAGTTAATGCATCATACTTTTGATTTTATGACTTATCTTATCCGAATTCAGGACAGCGAAGAGAAACAAACTGCCATATTAGAGTGTTTAGCTGAAGATCCCGCTGCACTGTTTTATCTCTCTATTCCTTTTATCGAGCTTATCTTAGGCGGAACCAGTGGCGATGACGATGAGAGCAACGACACTTATGATGATGAAGCGGATGAAGAAACGGTGGGTTACTCTGATTGGCAAGCCGATGAAGAGGCTCACAGTCTCAGCATTGATGATCCTCGTAGTCTATTGGCGTTGATCCGCGAAAGGGCGCCTAATGTTGAGAAGTCGATTAAGAATATGCTGCGCAACACCGGCTCTGACTGGCAGTTAATTATCAGTCAGTTTGCTAGCGAATTAGTGATCCAGGCGAAAGAAAAGAACCAAGTCACCGACGAGTATGCTGAAGTTGATGACATGTTTAGCTTTCTTGATTAAGGGTTCTGCAAATGCAATTGGTAATACGTGACGAAAATCAGGGTCCCTATCTGAGTCGGGTGTTGGCTTATGGCCTAACCGAGGGCTTGCTCAGTAATGAGCAGCTGGGACAGATCAAAGCCAAAGCCATTTTGATGAGCCTTAAGTTCGCTGATAAGTTCTATAACAAGTATAAAATGCATTTGCTTGAAGAAGCAGCGCAGGATGTGATTGGTATTGTCAGCATTGGCTTGATGGCGTTATCGGACCAAAATCATGCTAATGCTATAGCCTTGCTGCTCAATGATGACGGCGTGGTTAAGTCATTCCAGAAGGGCTGGGGCATGCTGACTAAAGTCAGCCAATACCGGCTTCATGGTAAATCGATTTATGGCAACGTGGATAAAATTTTGCTTGATCAAGTATCGAGCCCTCCCGATTGTGATGAATGGCAAGGTTGGGTTTATTACCAACAAGCCTTAACTGAGCATAATCGCCAACAATCGATTAATGCCTTGTTGGCGCAGTTTTACATTGCTGGCACTTTTGATCCAATGGATTATATCAACCTAGAAAGTACCTTGGCTGAAGCTGTGTTGTATCGGATATTTTTCGATGGTAAAAAAGTGCGCCCAGATCTTAAACGACGTATGACTCGTGTAGAACTTCAGCCGCAATGGTTTAGCCTCGAATTTATCGAGCATCAAACCAAAGCGGCGTTTGCTGAATTACCTAATGAACTTGCTGCTGCTATCCGTCTGGATCTAGGTAAGAACTTTAATTCTGCGCTGTTACGCACTCTTAATTTCTCTCGTAGTTATCAAGAATTGGCGGCTCAAAATGCCTCTCCTGAACGATTAGAGCGATTTGAATACAAGGAAGGCTTAATTGGTCTTCTTGGTTGGCCAATCTATATCGTCATGTAGTACCGCTTTGGGAAGCTTGCCAGTGAGCAAGCTCCCTGAGTCGTTGTATATGACGACCGCTATTTTATTCCTCTGATATACTGCCTAAAAACCGCTGACAACAGTGGTATTGCACATCACATCGATGATCTACTCTGACTTAACAAAGACCTTATTGCATAATATGTTGATTCTATGGGACATTTTTTCATAAGGCACTGATTTAATAGCTAGCTTATTTATATCGCGCTGACTCAACATCGCACCTATTGATACACCACTGTGTGGTGCTTGACTGGCATCTTGCACTATTACGAGCTATATCTGTGTTTGGATGTGGTGTTAATGATCATCGCAGTCCGTTGGCCAAGCAGATTTTTGTCTGTGCCCTGAAGCGTTAATGATTGCAATTCAAACGCTGTTAAATAGTTAATCCCCATTCACACTAACAACATTATCCTGAGTAGGTACAACAAAAAAGTGTATGGATAAGCCTTGAATTAACAAGCTTATAAGGTGCTGAGTGGCACACGTAATATTAACCATTGCTAAAATACCGTTGTAGTTGGTATCGTATTGGTTTTGTGCCATATTTTAGCATTAACGTTAATATAGAGATGTTACATTTGTCGGCAATAATACAGGTTAACTGCATGATAAGTTTACTTTACTTTCGACATTACCCTGTGGATTGTTAATGCATCAAGCGTTCATTGGGTCAAGTCTGCTGACCATTTGTTGTTTTGTTTAATTGTCCTTAGGATCCATTATGTTCAAAAGCCTACGTGCTTATCGTTCGTCAATTATATTGCTCAGTGCTTTGTTGCTTGGTGGGCTATTGGGTGGGTTAGTGCCAGAACTGGCCATAAAGCTCAAACCGATAGGGCAAATATTTCTGAATCTTTTGTTTATGATTATTGTGCCTCTGGTCGCGGTGAGTGTAATGTCGTCCATTGCCCACATGACCGATTTAAAGAAATTAGGCGCCATACTGGTATCGATTATGGCGGTGTCGATTGTGATGGCGATCATCCCCTCTGTCGGTGTGGTGTTGCTGGCATTAGCTTACGATCCTGCACAAGGAGTAACACTCGATCTAGCTAATACTGTCGATGCGGCATCAGGTAGTATGGATTTTGTCAGCTTATTAACCACCAATGATTTTGTCGGGCTGTTATCTAAATCAAACATTTTAGCGCTGATTATTATGTCGGTTATTGGCGGTGTTGCGATTGGCCAATCTGGTGAAGATGGCGTGAGAGTCGGGCGCATGCTAGACAGTTTAAATACCGTGATTATGAAAGTCATTTCGATATTAATGCATGCCGCGCCTATTGGTCTTGGGGCATATTTTGCCGCGACGATGGCCAGTCAAGACACTGAACTGATGGGCACATTTGCTCGAGCTGTCGGACTATTTTTTGTGGCAATGGCGCTTTACCTTACACTAGGATCGACGTTATATGCGTGGATTGGTGGTGGTGTGCAAGGCGTGAGACGATTCTGGCAACATATGCTTGAACCAGCCGTGACCGCATTAGGTACCAGTTCATCGTTAGCAACCTTACCCGTTACCATTCGCAGTGCCGCTAAGATGGGGTTGAACGAACAAATTGCAGAGATTAGCTTGCCATTATTAGTCAATCTTAATAAGGGCGGCGCAGCTGCGATTACGGCATTAAAAATCGTGTTTATTTATTCTTTATTAGGACTCGATTTCACTACCGATGTGTTTATGTTGACGATTTTGATTTCAGTATTATCAGCGTTTGTCATTGGTGGGGTGCCAGGCGGGGCATTTCTAGGTGAAATATTTATTGTCACGACCTTAGGATTACCCATGGAGGTTATTCCTATTTTAGTGGTGATTGGGGCCATTACAGATGCGGCTTCAACGGTGATTAATGTGGTGCATGACTTAACTGCAACCCAAATTATTGAGCGCATCAATGGTAAACATTATGCTCGCTTGACACCTGACAACGAACGCCTTGAGTAGGCTTGGCGATAAAGCCAAGCAGATGGTATGCCACAGTAAGATATTAGATTCTACTGTGGCTTTTTTTAGGCGACTGCAACGCGGTTTCGTCCTTGTGCTTTTGCCAGATATAAGGCTTTGTCTGCACGACCCAACAGGCTGTAGGCACTGTCTTTAATAGTATATTGGGCTACACCTACACTGATAGTAAGCGCCATACCTTGAATGTTCTGTGTAGCAATATAGCGGCGTAACCTTTCGGTTAATTCGATGGCATCGGTCGATGTTGTGTTAGGTAATACCACCACAAACTCTTCACCACCCCAACGGACTAATAGGTCGTCATTACGCATTTGGCTTTGTAGTAATTGTGCGAGTTCATACAATACGTGGTCACCCACAAGATGACCGTGATTGTCATTAATTCGCTTAAAATGATCTATATCGATAATGGCAACCGAGATAGGGTATTGAAGAGACGATGACGGCTTGAGTAATGGGGGAATGGTATTGCTATATGTGACGTTATCGATAACGGATGAGTGTGCTACAGGTGACAACGGTGTTTTACCCTCTGCGCTCCGCGGTGGATGTACTGTGTCGGTATTTGCGGCAGGGATGGTAAGCAGTTTATCGAGTACTACATCGAGCTTTTCACGGTTATAAAGTCCGGTGAGTTTATCTGTTTCAGCCATTTTTTGGATTTCTATATTGCGTAGCGCGAGCTTTTTATAGGCTGAAAAACGGGTTTTTTCGTAATATCGCAATAATAAAATTTGCGCAATACACACCTCAATAACGTTAAATAAAGATCCTGTTCCAAAGGTCACTGGCTGAGGGTTTTGAGTTTGCAGGTAAACTAATAAGGCACATACGCTAAATGTGAGGCATGAAATAAACGTTCCCCATTTTCGACCAATAAGAAAAAACGAAAAAGGTGGAATGAGCGTTGCCCAAAATAATGAGTGGGAGTGACCCTTAGTCGAGATCACAAACAGCATGATTAAACTGGCTACCATGATGGTGACAGCCCATGATGTTATTTTAACATGTCCCGTTTTGCGAAAGCGGGAGTAAATACCCAATGAGGTTAATAAACCGAAACCATCGAGTAAGGCATATTGATAACCTTCAAAATAGAACAGGTTGATCAGGGTAAGAATGAGAAAGTAACTCGTGGTAATGAGTAATGAATGCTCGATTAAGCGAATGCGCCAGTAATCGGAATGATCAGGCGGATATTGAGGGAATTGTTTGTACCAAAATCTAATCATAAGCAACTTCCATGGAGAATTAAGCGAACACTAATTTTGTAAACTCGATAACAATATCATTCAAGCCATTACTCGTTGATTTTTAATAATAGATAAAATATTGAAAATAACCGCCTAAATATACGATTATTACATGATTATGGCATGACAGGGTTATGATCGTTTCATGGTTTTGCTTGAATGAGCATCTGAATGTCAAAACCGGCACCCATAGTATGTTAGTTATACTGATAGGACTTTTTGGGTCATCTATCTGTTGTTTTTTTGGTTAAAAGCCTAATCCAAAACCATATTGATGGTCGACAATATGGCCAACAATGGGCATCCATGAGTATTGCCAAATGTTGTCATCCTATTGCTGATATTTAGCGTCACCGATAGCGCGATATCACTCAGCGGCAAAACTCATGGTTTCTGCTTCAACCCATCTCGCCATTGTAGAGACTTATTTATGCTCACAAATTCATATTGATTTAACCGATACGGTAAACTTGAAGCATGTGGTTTGGCAACGTATCATGCGTTTTTTATTGTGATGAGCCCCATATAATGCGCCATTTAACCACTCGTTATCATATCGACACCCCTGAAGACTTTATTACGGCGAATCAACAAACGATGCTAACGCGGCTTGCTACTCGTGCCATTGTGGTGCGTGAAAACCAGATACTGATGTTATATACACAACGTTATCATGACTATTCATTGCCTGGTGGTGGGGTTGATGCGGGTGAGGATATAGAGCAAGGGCTTATTCGCGAGTTACAAGAAGAAACGGGCGCCCAAGACATTCGCAATATTAATGCGTTTGGTTTGTATGAAGAATATCGTCCCTGGCTGCGAGATGGCCATACGTCGGTTAATATGCTGTCTTATTGCTTCACTTGTGATATCGACAATCAACTGGCTGAGACCCAATTTGAAGCTCACGAAATTAATAACGGCATGATGCCAGTATGGATTGATATTGATGAAGCGATTGAGCACAACCTTGAGACTATCGCCAACAGTAGCAAAAAAGGCTTATCGATTGAACGAGAAACCTTTCTGCTGAAACTGATTAAACAAGAGTTACTGAGCCAGTATTAAGCCTGTGAGGATGAATGAGTCAAGCGCTATATGCAGACCATTGCTCTGTTAGCAGGGGGTTGTTAACGTCAGTTTCGCGTTTTGAGACTAGCCGATAGACAGTTCTTTAGCTCTTGTTGCCGCGCATGCCATTGCGCTGGCAACGAGTTCATCAAGCTCACCATCTTGAAATGCCAATATGGCTTGTTCTGTTGTCCCTTTAGGAGAGGTCACTTGGTGGCGAAGGTTAGTCAAATTATGCTGACTATTAATCGCCATAGATATCGCTCCCATTGCACTGTGAAGCACGGCTTTAATGGCGGTTTCTTTTGGGAGCCCTTGTTTAATGGCGGCTTTTTCCATCGCTTCTAAAAATAAGAATAAATACGCTGGAGAGCTGCCTGCTGCGGCCACTATGGTAGACATTTGACTTTCATCTTGTAGCCATACGGTTTCACCAACGGCACGCATCAGACTTTCTGCGAGTGCAATGTCATTATCGTGGGTGTTAGGACCTGCGAATAAACCTGTTAATCCTTCACCAATGGCGGCCGGCAAGTTTGGCATGGCACAAATGACTTTGGGTGAATGATTTAGTTTTTGGCAGACCGTGGCATGTTTTATTCCCACCGCAATCGAGATGACTAATTTACGGTTATCGTGTTGCATAACCTCACTCAATTGCTCACACACCACAGGTACTACAAAAGGCTTAACGGCAACAATGATGACATCGGCAAATGCTACTGCGGCAGTATTATCTTGATGCACCCTAACATTGAATTTATCGATTAAGTTGTGTCGGGTTGTTTGGCTGGGGGCGCACACTAAAATATTGGCACTATTATGACCTTGTTTCAGTAGGCCGCTGATAATGGCTTTTGCCATGTTGCCGCCACCGATAAAGGCGATACAAGTATTAGGATCTAATGATTGATGTTGAGAGATAATAAACTCCGAAAGTGTCTCTAAAAAGAAAAGGCCATGCTTTCGCTTGGCCTTTTGTCTGTAATACCTATTTGATTATGCGCGGACTTGACCTTCACCGCTGACTAAGTATTTCTCAGTGGTGAGTGACTCAAGACCCATTGGGCCGTAGGCATGCAATTTGCTCGTCGCAATACCAATTTCAGCACCTAGACCGAGTTCGCTACCATCAGAAAAACGTGATGACGCATTGACCATGACGACCGAAGCATCCACAGTGCGTTGAAAACGCGTAGCCGTTGAGTCATTTTGGGTACAAATCACTTCAGTATGATGGCTACCAAAGCGGCGGATATGATTGATAGCATGATCAAAATCAGTCACTTGTCGAATCGCAATTTCTAAATCTAAATATTCTTGGCCAAAATCATCATCACTAATGACGTTGGCATGCTCAAAGTATTGTTGGGCATTTTTACTGACATTAATTCGCACCTTATGTGCGGCAAGCTCGGCTGCCACTTTCGGTAAAAAGGCTGCGGCTACGTCTTGATGTACCAATAATCCCTCTAGGGCATTACATACACCCGTGCGTTGAGTTTTGCCGTTGAGCAATAAAGACATCGCAATATCGAGATCGGCATCTTTATCAACATACAGATGACAAACGCCTTTAAAGTGCTGAATAACAGGGATTTTACTGTTATCAGTAACAAAGTTGATTAAGCCTTCTCCACCACGTGGAATAATGACATCAATAAAGTCACGCTGCTGCATTAGTTCCAGCATTAAGGCACGATCCGGATCGGGTATCACGGTAATAAGCGCCGGTGGTAACTGATTTGCTTGCAACACATTCTGTAAAATCGAAGCAATGATTTTACTTGAATGTAATGCTTCTTTACCGCCACGCAGTATCACGGCATTACCCGATTTAAAACATAACGCGCCTGCATCAGCGGTGACATTTGGGCGTGCTTCATAAATCATGCAAACGACCCCTAAAGGTACGCGCATTTTTTGAATATTAAGCCCATTTGGTCGCTGACATATTTCACGTACTCTGCCAACCGGATCGGGTAACGACGCTACCGTTTCGATGCCCGCAGCCATTGATTCAATGCGCTCTGATGTCAGAGTTAGTCTGTCTATCATTGCCGCGCCTAATTCAGCTTTTGCGGCATGGTCAAGATCCAATAAATTAGCTTTGATGATATCGTCGCTGTGAGCTCTAAGTGCTCGGGCCATATCAAGTAAAATGGTATTTTTAACTTGCTCATCTAATAGGGCTAGAGTTTGTGCAGCATTAGCTGCGGCTTGTGATAAGTCTTTAATTAAACTCATATTTGCTCCAATATGGCGATGTTTTTGTCAGAGATCAGTGGGCCTGTCTTTTGCTGGGCATTGTTGGCAAACTCACGATCTTCTTTATCTGCAATAAAATGTAATAAACAACTACTATAGTTTGATTTGGCTTTTGCCAATTTAGTGCCATCGCCTTTGCGCACTAAAACGGTATCGCCGACGGAAAAGTTGCCTCTTACGGCCACTACATCGTCACTGGTCAGTTGGGTATCATGTTTTTGAAGGTCGGCGCTAAAGTCATTTTCGACAATTAATTCACCTAAAATTTGAGATGTATGCGTCATCCAATGTAACAGATCTTTCATTGGTACATCATATGGCTCAAATAAAGTGCCCGGGTTTTGACCTTTAAGAAGCTGATTAAATGTGTCTGCATCAAAGCCATCCACAATCATAGTTTCAATGCCGTGTGAAATGGCTTTCTCTGCAGCCTCAATTTTGGTAAACATACCGCCAGTACCCACACTGCTGGTGGCACCACCTGCCATCGCGTAGATGTCGGCATTGATTTCACTGACTTGCTTAATTAGCGTGGCATCATCATGTAAATTAGGGTTTTTGGTATAAAGCCCTTTTACGTCTGAGCAGATAATTAACGCGTCGGCATCCGCTGCGGCTGCGACCATAGCGGATAAATTGTCATTGTCTCCAACGCGTAACTTAGCTGTGGTAGCAGCATCATTTTCGTTGATAATGGGTAGTAGTCCATGCTCTAACAGGGTGGCAATGGTATTTTTAATACTGATATAACGATCACGATCGCGTAAATCACCGTGGGTGAGTAATAGCTGCGCCGAAGGGAAATCGAACAACTTATCCCAAGTTGCCATCATATCGGCCTGGCCTGCTGCTGCCATCGCTTTTTTGAGCGACACAGTTGGTTCTGCAAGATCAGAGAATAGATGTCTCCCCGCAGCAACGGAGCCTGAAGACACCAACACAACTTGGCATCCTTGAGCACGACAGGTGGCGATAAACTGAGCTATACCTAATAAATATCGACTGCTACAGCCTTGTTGGTTAGGTGCAATTAACGCGCTTCCCACTTTAACGACAATCCGTTTCCAATGGGAAGTTGACATAGTATGAATATCTTCCATCTTTACAGTTCCTCAGCTAAAACACGATTGGCTTTATGAAAAGTCTTAACGGTTTTATGGCAAGGGTCGGCATCCAGTGCACTGGTAATAAAAATCACTACACTGCTGACAATAAAGCCGGGGATCATTTCGTACATCACGGTAGTTAATGCTTTTCCGTCTGCAAGTACAGGAGCATATATCCAAAATAGGACGGTAATAGCACCTGATAAAATACCCGCGACAGCCGCTTTATGGGTCAGGTTCTTTTTATATAGGCAACACAGTACCAGTGGACCAAAGGCCGCACCAAATCCAGCCCATGCATTGCTGACTATTGATAAGATACTGTTTGAGCGATCGAGCGCCAGTAAGCTGGCTACAATACCGACACCTGCTACACCATAACGTCCCATTTTGACCATTTCTTTCTCAGTTGACTCTTTTTTCGAAATAACTCGATAAATGTCTTCGGTCAGAGAACTTGACGACACTAATAACTGTGAAGAAATCGTACTCATAATGGCAGCTAAAATGGCAGCTAAAAGGAAGCCACTGATTAGCGGATGGAACAACAATTCAGAAAAGACAATAAAGATAGTTTCAGGATCGGCTATTTTCATGTCAAATTTATTGGCGTAGGCAATACCCACTAGACCTGTTGCCAGCGCACCAATAATGGTGACTGTCATCCAACTCATACCAATTCTGCGTGCTGCTTTGATATCAGAAACCGAGCGGATAGCCATAAAGCGCACAATAATATGTGGCTGACCAAAATAACCTAGGCCCCAAGACAGACTGGAAATTAACCCGAGCATTGTGACATTTTGCATCGCATCAGAGAAATGCGGGATCGACTCATAAGCAAAGCCCATCATTTTGTCAGCACTGCTAAACTCTTGATATGCCACAACGGGTACCAGAATCAAGGCAACAAACATGATACAGCCTTGAACAAAGTCAGTCATGCTGACGGCTAAAAAACCACCGAGTAAGGTATAAGATACAACCACACCTAGGGTAACCACCAGTCCGAGTTCATAATTTAAATCAAATGCAGAGACAAATAATTTCCCCCCAGCGACGAGTCCTGCCGAGGTATATAAGGTAAAGAAGATAACAATGATAATCGCCGCGATAATCCGCACATGACTGTTTGGTGCGTGGAAGCGTTTAGCAAAAAATTCAGGAATCGTTAGGGAGTCACCCGCAACTTCGGTATAAACCCGTAATTTAGGTGCCACGATCAAATAATTAATCAATGCCCCCGCTAATAGGCCTATCGCAATGTAGATGGTTTCGAAGCCGACTAAGAACATGGCACCTGGCAAGCCCATTAGCATCCAGCCACTCATATCGGATGCACCTGCTGACAGTGCGGTAACTTGTGGGCTGACTTTACGGCCACCCAAAATATAACCCGATACATCGCTGGTTGATTTTTTATATGCAAACAATCCAATGCTTAGCATTACGAGAAAATAGATTGCTAATGAGACATAGGTTAGGTAATGCATATATTATTTGCCTCCTAACGCTTTATCATGTTGAATCCCATTAGGTTTCAACATGACAAAGAGATAGGTGCTTAATATGGCGCATAAACACAATAACTGTGAAGCCTCTTTCAGCTTTAATGTTGTGGTGTTCCAAATGGTTGTAATGAGATTTTCTTCGCTTGACGTGTCCGTTGGCATAATGAGCTCCTGGGTTCTGGTTAATCGGTTTATTGTTAAATAATTTATATTCAGCAATAAAAAACCACCAAACTAGTTAGTGGTCTAATCATATTAACATCATTTGGGGTAAAATTTCCAATCTAATCTCAGACAGAAAGATAATAGAAGCGTAATTTTGGTGTCGATCCAGCTTATTTATTTATGGGAAACATTTACTATACGGCTGGTGATCACGGCTCGTTACTCGATGCAACTGCTTAAGGATTGTTTGATTATAGGTGTGTGCTTTTTCTGAATAAAATTAAATTATAGTTATAAGTTATTGTATTGATATTAATTGTTTTTTAATTATTTAGTGAGTAAATTTTAGGTTTAAATGTTGTTACGTTTAAAGTCGTTGATCTAGCTTGTCTATCGAACAACCTCTTTCGGACTAGCGTGACACGATATTGCTAGGCGAGGATTTATTATTTGTTAATGCATAAGTGAAACGGGTATAGATGATTATAGAACGAATGATTCGAGCTCAAGCCATCTAACTAAGATAGTTTGAATTCAAATTTATTGGATTTACAGCTTTTAGGTTGATTTGATCTATCGGCCATGTCTCGCCCCCTCAAAGCCTTTATAACGTCAATTGTTTTAAATCGCTTGTGTATAGCATTAACCTTATAGAATCAGGATTGCGGTTTCAGTAGATAGTCGCTGACTCAGTGAGGTCGCGCGTTAGTTAATGGTGCATGTTAATCCGGTAATAGTGCAAATTTGTGTGACTATACCCGTGATCATTGAAAATGCTTGATTTTGTCCCAAATGGGATCATCATAGCCCCATGAAACAAATTACACTC
>NZ_JBEOPP010000058.1:0-30151 GCF_040310185.1 Shewanella sp. T24-MNA-CIBAN-0130
AGTGTAATTTGTTTCATAGGGCTATGATGATCCCATTTGGGACAAAATCAAGCATTTTCAATGATCACGGGTATACAACAACTTACCACTCAGACAGAACAAGATGACACGGTATTTGTGTTCACCTCTGGCGGCGTAATAAGTACTGCTATTATGCAGGTTTTATCAATACCAGAAATCCAGTTCTTTAATATCAATAAACAATTAGTTAATTGCAGCGTGACTCAATTACAGCTAAAACAACAACGATTAAGCTTAATCACTATGAATGAGCATAGTTTTTTTGGTGGTGAACAGCGACATTTACACAGTTTGATTTAATAATTAAATCACCTAGAGTTTTATTTACCCAGAGCCATAAAGATTAAAGACAATCACTATATAAATAACGATTATAAAATAAAAAGAGCAGATGATGAAACGGACAAATATATTGATAACAGGGGCGAGTTCGGGTTTAGGGCGCGGCATGGCAATTGAATTTGCCAAGCAAGACTATAATTTAGCCTTGTGCGCCAGACGAATGGACCGCCTTGAACAATTAAAACAAGAACTATTGGCCATTAACCCTAATATCAAGGTGTTAATTAAGTCCCTTGATGTGAACAACCACCCACAAGTCTTTGATGTGTTTAGTCAGTTTAAACAAGAGTTAGGACAACTGGACCGTGTTATCGTTAATGCAGGTATGGGCAAAGGGGCTTCAATTGGGACGGGTTTTTTTGAAGCCAACTTACAAACGGCGCAAACCAACTTTATTGCCGCTATTGCCCAATGTGAAGCCGCAATGGCTATATTCCGTGAACAAAATAATGGCCACCTAGTGACCATGTCATCCATCAGTGCAGTACGTGGTTTTAGACGTGCCATGACCGTTTACGCCGCCACCAAAGCAGCCTTAACCTCATTGTCTGAAGGTATGCGCATTGATGTTATGGATACCCCAATAAGAGTCACTTGTGTTCATCCCGGTTTCATTCGCAGTGAAATTAACCAGAAAGTGAAGACAGTCCCCTTTATTGTCGACACTGAGACGGGTTGTAAAGCCTTGGTAAAGGCCATCCAAAAAGAAAAGGCTAATGCCTATGTGCCAAGTTATCCGTGGGCAATGTTACATTGGCTGCTGCGTATTGCTCCGATCAGCATGATCCGTAAAATGAGCTGAGTTTAGCCAAAAATCGCAGCATCGTGATAACAAGCCCAGATGATGCTGCAAAGATTCAATAATTTTCCGAAATCATTAATCAGCACAATGTTAACCCAGTAAAAATGTGAATTAGGTCGCGGATGCGGATCATCATGCTATAACTAGCTTATATATTCATCTGACACTCTCAGTATAATGGCATTATTTTAGCCACTACCAAAAGGCTTATTACACAGCATTAATCCAACACTATTTAGTCAACAAGGCGTAAAAAAACCAGTAAATTGTTTTGGTAGTCTACCGATACGCAAGCTCACTGAGTAATAGATGACAGATATAACATCGAATTTAGTATTGGTCATACAAAAACACTCTGATTTAATAACCAATAAATCAGTCTGCTATCAAATGATGATCCTAAATCCGCCACAATTGATTATCAATAGAGCGAGACTAAAATTTGATGCTGAATAGAATATATTGGCGGCAGTTTATGTTATTCATAATAGGCGGGGGTAATTAACGTGCCTATTAGTATTCATCCCATAATGGATCAAGATTAATGAAGGGAGCGCAAAGGGCACTATCAGCTCAAGCAACAAGAGCTCATTTTAGATACAATTAAATCTGGCCTAAGTTGCAGAATGTTAGGGCATTACATGTTGGACAAACACATCAATGAACGTGGATTGATGCAACTATTGCAAGGCTATCAAATTAAGTGATTATGATGGCGCTGGTAATGCTATCAATCCAAATAGAAACACAACATCACTATTGAATATATTTGTTGAGACAACAAAAATGAGACTAGGCGAAGAGCCTGTTTGGGAAAGTAATGTAGAGCACGTTGCCATTGAAAATGGTAATTAGCGGTAATAAATTAAACCAATAAACTTAACTATGCAGCGACAACTTGTTTAGCTTTACGCAGTGGATGTAAACGATTATGCATCACTTTTATAGTATCAAATTGCACTAATGATTTATTTTCTGATAACTGACAGTATTGCGATAAAATCATCACGGTTGCAGCTTGTAAGCCATTTTCAACCACTAATCCTAATACTTTAGAGTAGCCACAATTAAGTTGAAATAACTTACCCACATCGCAATAAACACATTCATCACTCACGTCAAAAAACCAAGACTTTGGCATTTGCGATTGTAATAAAAAATGGGCGGCGGTGGCATTTAGTGCGGTTTGTACAATACCTGCATCAGAGATATGTAAAACCTTAGGTAAGGTTTCGAGCATGTTAATATAAAATTTTGCGTGTTCAAGGGTAAATTCCTTAGCCGTTAGTGCATCAGGAATTAATAATTTTGTTTTATATGGGGTTAAGAACTCCATCTCGGAACCTAATGAAATACTTAATTGGTTTAAGCTTTCATTGTATTCCCAATGCCAGTCCTTATTTGGCATTAATAACATGACTATTTACACCTAAATGTTAAACACATATTTATAATAGATTATATTTCACGCAATATCAAAATTTAAATAAAAAATATAACATAAATTTCATAGTGTTAGCGCGATCGAACGATCTAAAATTCGATCGCGGCATGATTTTTGATCAATAACCTAGTATTTTAGATGTTATTTTGTACAGTAAGCCCTAGCGATCTGATCAATCAGTTTAGGTCCTTGATAAATAAAACCCGTGTATATCTGCACCATGACTGAACCCGCGTCAAATTTGGCTAAGGCATCTGCCGCACTATTGATCCCACCCACACCAATGATCGGGATCTTATCTTGCAAATAGATCGATAATTGCTTGATCACTTGAGTTGATAAGTCAGCCAAAGGTTTACCACTTAATCCGCCTGTTTCTTGTGCATTTTTTAAACCGGTAACATTATCTCGGCTTAATGTGGTGTTGGTCGCAATGACACCATCAAACTGATGACTCAACAGTGAATCGGCAATCGCTTTAATTTCGTCTGAGGTCAAGTCAGGAGCAATCTTTAACGCCACAGGTACATATTTACCATGTTTAGCGGCTAACTCAGTTTGTTTGGCTTTAATTGAACTTAATAAGTCATCAAGTAACTCACCGTATTGCATTGAACGTAAACCTGGGGTGTTAGGAGAAGAAATATTAACGGCAATATAACTGGCATATTGATAAACCTTTTCCATGCAGATCAGGTAGTCATCTTTACCCTGTTCTACTGGTGTATCTTTGTTTTTACCTATATTCACACCAACCATAATGTCAGACTTCTTAGCCATCATATTACGAACCAGATTGTCGACACCTTTATTATTAAAGCCCATACGATTAATAATCCCTTTGGCAGGTTTTAATCGAAACAAACGTGGTTGATCATTACCCGCTTGCGGACGTGGCGTTACCGTCCCGACTTCAATATGGCCAAAGCCCATAGCATGAAAAGCATCAATTGACTCGCCATCTTTATCCATACCTGCAGCTAAACCAACAGGGTTAGGAAAAGTGAGTCCCATACAGGTTACTGGAGCCGTTTTAACCTGTTGACGATAAAAACAATTTAACGGATTGTTTCCGGTAATTTTCAAACTGCCAATCGCTAGATTATGAGCTAACTCAGGGTCCATCTGAAACATTACTTTTTGTGCAAGTTTGTAAAACATGTTTTCTCCTAGACCTAAAAAAAACCCCAGCAATCGCCAGGGTTTATTCACATTATAAAAACTACTTCTGACTTTCGCAATGCAAAATCAGTAAGTTCAGTTCTCGTAAGGCGACTGAGAACTTCGCAAATTCATGAGTTTGAGAAACCTTAAAATCCGCTAGCATGTGATACCATCTTTCGAGCAAAGACTTATTTTGTTCAATCCATTGATTAATCACACTATCTGCATCACAAGTATCACTACAAGTCCGTAATACTGCAGAGCTTAATGCACGTTGCTGCCAATCAAGTTCTTCTCTGAATGCCGCACGGGCAAGTGCTTGCCAATGGTTAGCAACAGGTTGGGCACTGATTTGTTCTAAGAACCAATGTAACTCAACTTTAGCACCGAGTTTGAAGTAAGTTTCTGATACCAGTTCAACTGACTTATTCTCAATTTGAGCAATTTGTGCAATGTCTAACGCAGAGAATAATGAACTCATTTTCACCGCAACTTCTGCGACGGCTTGAGGAACATTTTCGTTGGTCAGCGCATTAATCTCGGCAGAAATAACGTTCACTTCAGCCGCTATCATATATTGATCGACATTGGTTTTAAGCTGTTCAAACACGGGCTTAAAGAACGCAACGGTTTGATCAATATTATGAGCGCGATTACGATGACGGATAAACCAACGACACGCACGGCGCATATTACGACGTAACTGATGTAACATTTCACCCTGCACTACTGCAGGTATTACGCCATTCAAATCACTAATTGAAGCGGTTAACTCGTCAAGGCCAAAGATTTCTCGAGCCATAGTATAACAAATCGCCGCTTCAGCAACTGTTGCACCGGTCTCATCTTGCATACGTTGCACAAAATTAAAGCCCATATCATTAACCAATTCATTGGCTAAAGATGTTGCAATAATTTCACCTCGTAAAGGATGCGCGGTCATTTTGTCAGCGTATTTTGCTTGTAACTTTTTAGGGAAATAAGCGACGAGCAACTTACTTAAAAAAGCATCTTCAGTGATTTCAGGCGTCACTAATTGCTCTTTAAGTACCATCTTAGCGTACGCGACTAATACCGATATTTCAGGACGAGTTAACGCTCGGCCATTGGCTAAACGTTCAGCTAAATCGTCATCTGTTGGTAAAAATTCAAGTGCACGATCAAGCTTGCCATCTTTTTCAAGATACTGAATAAAGCGAATTTGTTCTTTCAACTGCGACACACCATCGACTTGTGTCACTGAAATAGTACGGGTTTGACTTTTACAATCTTGGATCACAATCTCGCTGACTTCATCGGTCATGTCTTGAAGTAAACGGTTACGCTGTTTAACGGTTAACTCACCTTCAGCCACTAAGGTGTTTAAGAAAATCTTAATGTTAACTTCGTTATCGGAACAATCTACACCGCCAACATTATCCACAAAGTCAGTGTTCATGCGGCCACCATTAGCGCAATATTCAATACGGCCTAATTGAGTGCAACCTAAGTTACCGCCTTCACCAATAATTTTGGCACGAACTTCTTTACTATTAACCCGTAAAGTATCATTAGCACGGTCGCCGACTTCAGAATGCGATTCTTTGCTCGATTTAACATAGGTACCGATCCCCCCGTTCCAAATCAAATCTACTGGCATTTTCAGTAGTTCTTTCATTAGTTCACTTGGGGTCATGGCGTCTTTGTCAGTGTCTAACATTCGCTTGATTTCTGGCGTCAATTTAATTGACTTGGCAGCACGTAGGAATATCCCACCGCCTTTAGATATCAGTTTCGCGTTGTAGTCTTCCCAGCTTGAGCGAGGTAACACAAACAAACGCTGACGCTCAGCATAGCTTTCTGCAATCTTTGGCGTAGGGTCAATAAAGATGTGCATATGGTTAAATGCAGCAACCAATTGAGTTTGTTCCGATAACAACATGCCGTTACCAAATACGTCACCCGCCATATCACCAATGGCGACACAGCTAAAGGGTGTAGTTTGACAATCTACGCCTATCTCACGGAAATGACGCTTCACTGATTCCCATGCACCACGGGCAGTAATACCCATTTTCTTGTGGTCATAACCGTTACTGCCACCAGAGGCAAACGCATCACCTAACCAAAAGTCATATTCAATCGCAATCTCGTTAGCAATATCGGAGAAGGTCGCGGTGCCTTTGTCGGCTGCAACAACTAAATAAGCATCATCTTCGTCATGGCGAACAACATCGACTGGCGGAACCACTTCACCGTTTTTAATGTTGTCAGAGATATCTAACAACGCACGGATAAAGATGCGGTAACATTGTTGCCCTTCAGTGAAGAATGCCTCACGGCCCCCCTCGGTTGGCAGTTGCTTACAGACAAAGCCACCTTTTGCACCAACAGGGACAATTACGGTGTTTTTCACTTGTTGTGCTTTTACTAAACCGAGTACTTCGGTACGGAAATCTTCACGACGATCTGACCAACGCAAACCACCACGGGCCACTTTACCTCCGCGCAAATGCACACCTTCAACACGAGGTGAATACACGAAAATCTCAAACTTAGGCAACGGCTTAGGCATTTCTGGGATCAAGATTGGCGAAAACTTAAACGAAAGGTAATCTTTTGCCAGGCCATTTGCAGCCGTTTGGTAGAAGTTGGTACGCATTGTGGCGTTAATTAAATCTAAATAACGACGAATAATGCGGTCATCATCCAAGCTTGAAACATCATCAAGTTGTAGGTTCACTTGTTCAAGGAACTTGCTTAACGTACGGTTTTTTAACTTAGGATTAAACTTACGGATGAACATCTTCACCAATAAGTCCGCTAGTTTAGGATAACGGCTGAAAGTTTCTTCAATGTAAGACTGACTAAATGTCGCATCAATTTGACGCATATATTTAGCATAAGCACGTAAAATAGACACTTCACGACCGCTTAAACCGGTTGACAGCACTATACGATTAAAACCGTCATCTTCCAGTTTCTTTTGCCAAACTTGCAACAATGCCGTTTGGAAACGATCTTGGCTGTCGGCTAGGTTTTCTGTTGCCGCGCCCTGCACTGTCATTAAGAAGTCTAAAATCCAGAATGTCGCACCGTCATTGGTTTTGACTTCATACGGGCGTTCGTTAATCACACGTAAGCCAAAGTTTTCAAGCATTGGCAATACATCGGACAAGTGAATAGGTTCGTCTTTATGGAACAGTTTTAAGCGAACTTTATTGTTGTTTAACGCCGACTCTTGTGGCTGATAGAACAACATGCCTAACTTGTGATCGTCATCCAATGCTTCTAAATGTTGCATATCGACAACAGCAGAGCTAGGTAATACATCATCTTTATAGCTAGGTGGGAACGTATTTAAATAACGTTTGGTTAAGCCAGTACCGGCTTGTTCCCCAACAGTATTATTTAACGCTGTGTGCAATTTATCATCCCACGAGCGAGCAGCTTCAATAAGATTTTTTTCAATGGCAATCACATCAACATCCATATTATTATTATCAACTTTGATAATATAGTGAGTTCGAGCCAAGGTTGACTCTGAGAAATAGGTTGTGAACTCAACATCTTCATTACTCTGGAAATGCTGTGCCAGAATGCGTTGAGTATCTTGACGTAATTTAGTGTTGTAACGATCTTTGGACACATACACTAAACACGATAAGAAACGACCATAACCGTCTTTACGCACGAACAGCTTTAATTTATCGCGGTCTTGCATTTCAAGCACACCATAAGCAATGTCCGATAACTCATCATCTTTCGCTTGAATTAACTCATCGCGAGGTAAGTTCTCAAGGATGTTCATTAACGCTTTGTAATCATGTGAGCGTGGTGCTAGCCCTGAACGGGCCAAGATCCGCTGAACCTTTTCGCGCAGTAATGGGATCTCACGAGGACTCCGGTTATAAAGATTGGAAGCATATAAACCAATGAAGCGATCTTCACCAATGACATTGCCTTTGTTATCGAAGCGTTTAACACCGACATAGTCAACATAAGCCGGACGATGCACACGGCTTTTAGCAGAACTTTTGGTGAGAACGAGTAAGCTTTCATCTAATGCCTCTTTACGAGCAGAATCAGATAAACTTGAGAGTAATAAACCACGCTCACTGTGTGAGGTTTTTGAACGGTTCATTAGTCCTAAGCTAGATTCAATATTAGGAACAAGCTCAACATCGCCTTCAACGCGTTTTAAATCATAATAACGGTAGCCAAGCAAAGTAAAATGGTGGTTGTTCAAATAGTTCAAGAAATCAATCGACTCTTGAAGTTCAGCTTTCTCACCAGGAAACGGACGTGAAGGTAATTGCTTAATAGTCTCGGTTAATGTAGCAGACATTAATTGCCAATCATTGACCGATGCAGTGACATCAGCAAGTACTGTTTGTATTTCTTTTTCGATGGCCTTAATGTCAGCATCACTATTTTGCTTGTCAATTTCGACCAAGAATACCGCCACATTATTGCTACCATCTGTCGCGTCATTCACAAATGACACATCTGTCACCTTGTTATTACCACGCACGACCGCTAATGGCGTATGCAACATCACATGAGCTGTGATGCCCATTCGATTTAACGCCATTGAGAGCGAGTCAACCAAGAAAGGCATATCAAGTTGGATAACCTCAATAATGCTATGAGTTGACTGCCAACCATGTTTGGCTTGGCTAGGATTAAATACACGAATGTGTGTTTTGTCCTGTGCCGTTTTATTCAGTGCATTCCAAAGGCTCACTACGGCACCATACAAATCACTGTCATTACGGGCATTGAGATCGTCTTTTGACATTTGGGCATAGAGGCAGTTAGCAAATTGCTCAACTTGTTTGGCTTGAGAATGAGGGATTTTTGTGTAAATTAAATTGACTACATTTTCCAGTAGTACTGAAGGCATTGCATCTTTCAAGGCCATGGTGCAGATTCCTTAAGCGTCTATGGCAGCGCTCTTATAATTATATGGATGTTTCGGCTTGTTGATTCTGTCGGTCCGAGTCATTTTGTGTATATCACGTCAATAACCGTTTTGTTTAACAAAAGAAACTCATATCTGAGATCTTGTGCAAAGTTTATTACTAAATTGCTGCTATATCGAGGAAAATTTTAGTGGTACATCCTCTATAAATTTAGTAGACAGCATAGATTAGTGTTTAAAATGACATTTAAGTCGTTTGCATAGCGTAACTATGCAAAATAAAAAAGGGAGCTAAGCTCCCTTTTTTATTTAATCATATGTTTTAGCTACTTTTTTCGCCAAAACATAGCTGAAAGTGCTGGTAGAATAATAATTGCTCCTAACATATTCACTAAAAACATAAATGTAAGCAAAATTCCCATATCCATTTGGAACTTAAGGTCTGAGAAGAACCAAGTACTCACTCCAATGGCTAACGTCAAGCCGGTAAAGATAACCGCACTGCCGCGCTCAACTAATGCTTCAAAATACGCTTGTTGCACCGGCATGCCATTACTGAGTTTATTGGACATCGTCGACAAGATATAAATACCGTAATCGACACCAATACCTACACCCAGTGCAATAACGGGTAAGGTACTGACCGCTAGACCAATATCAAGCATTGTCATTAACGCTTGCGCTAATGTCGATACCACATAAAGCGGGATAATCACCGCAATAGTCGCTTTGAGTGATTTAAAGCTAATTAAGCACAATACAAACACGGCACCGTAAACATATAACATCATGGGTAGCTGAGCTTCGCTCACGGCTTCATTTGTGGCCGCCATGACACCTACTGGACCTGATGCCAGCTTAAATTGTAGTGTGTCAGAGTTAAGCTGTGCGGCAACGGCCTTGACTTTATTAACCACAACCTCAATGGTTTCAGCTTTGTGATCGGTTAAGAACAAGTACACTGGCATCACTGAACAATTACCATTGAGCAAACCTGACGTTGTTGGCACTTGGCCAACAGCCTGCACTAAACTCGCGGTGGTACGAGGTAAAATTTCCCAACGCGGATTACCTTCGTTAAACCCAGCATTCACTTTTTTCGCAATCGACGCCAAACTCGCCGTTGACTCAACCCCAGGTGTATTAGCTACCATCCACTCAAATTGATCAATTTGACTTAACACGGAATGATACGTACAAGCCTCAGGTTTGGCTTCTACAATCACTGACATTACATCGGTTGTAATCGAAAAGTGTTTGGTAATAAAGAAGGTATCTTGGTTATAACGTGAATCTTGATGCAGTGCAGGTGCCCCACCCTGTAAATCACCAATTTTCATTTTTGAAGCTTGCTGAAAACCAACCACATAGAGTATGGCTGTCAAAATCAATACCACTACAGCATATTTAGGGGTAGCAAACTTAGACAGTCCACGCCACATTTTTTCGATTTTTTGACGTTTCTGTGGCTTATCTTGTTTAACCGGTAATTCAAAATATGAAATCACCAAAGGTAACAAAATAAGGTTGGTTAAAATAATGACTGCTACGCCTAATGATGCAGAAATTGCCAACTCTCGAATAATACCGATATCAATGGCTAGTAAGGTTAAAAAGCCGACCGTATCTGATAATAGCGCAACCCCACCGGGCACTAATAAACTGCGAAAAGCCGATGCAGACGCCGCTTTCGTTGTTTGGCCATCAAGCACACGACGACGTACAGCATTGATCATCTGCACCCCATGGCTGACACCAATGGCAAACACTAAAAATGGCACTAAAATCGACATGGGGTCTAAGCCAAATCCGACCACAGTTAAGAGTCCTAATTGCCAAAATACCGCAACCAAACTACACATTAATGGCAATATGGTTAGCATTATCGATTTTGAGAATAAGTACACCATCACAGCGGTAATGGCAATGGCTATCAAAAAGAACAGCAGAACGCCTTTGGCGCCTTCTGCAACATCCCCTGCCATTTTTGCAAAACCGATGATATGAATCTTAATTTTATCGTTTTCAAACTTGCCACGAAGCTCTTGTTCTAACTGATTAGCAAACGCAATAGTATCAATGGCTTTACCTGTTTGCGGGTCAAACTCCATTAACTGTGCAGATACCATGGCAGAGGTATAATCATTGCCAATGAGTCGGCCAACAATACCGGCTTTTTCGATATTATTACGCACAACGTTAAGACTGTACTCGTCATTACGAAAGTCCGCCGGGATAACCGGACCGCCAGCAAAGCCATCTTCAACGACTTCGGTAAACCGAGTTGAAGGTGAAAAGAGAGACTTAACCTGAGAACGTTCTACGCCCGGAATAAAAAATAATTGATCGTGTACATTTTTCAGTGCATCAAAAAATTCCGGATTGAATATATTGCCACTAGTGTCTTCAACCGCAACCATAATGCTGTTGGCACCACCAAAATCTTTCTGGTGTTTAGTATACGTTTTCATGTAAGTGTGATTGAGAGGGATATTTTTACTAAAAGCCGCATCCATTTTTAATTGGCTGGCTTGATACCCTAAAAAAATAGTAATAAAAATAAACGAAATTATGACCCATTTCCGATTACGGAATAAATGAGATTCAAATCCATTGACCAGTTTTTCTAACATCTTTTCGGCCCTATTATTGTTGTTTTAATTGTCCAATCTAACCCAAGAGTTAGTCAAGCTGGAACAGTCCCTTAGAACCGGCAAACCATAACTGGCCTTTACTGTCTTTGGCAATTGCGACAATATTTTCACCTTGACGTCTGGTAACAATGGTTGCTTTACCATCATCGACAGACAACACAATCCCAGCATTTCCGACTAGGTAAAGGTCATTACTAGGTGTAATAAGTGCGCTATTGATTGATGATTGGACAGGTAAATCCACTTGTTGCCATTCTGATAGACTTAAATCCGACCTAAATACATGACCACGAAGCCCCATTACATAGACATCTTCCCCAACCGAAATGGCATTAAACATTGAGCCATCATAGTCAAAATTGGTTTTTGAGAATGTGTGACCATTATCATCCGATACCGCTACCATGCCCTGCTCACCGACAAGCAACAAGCGATTATCTTGCAAACGAATTAAACGGTTAAAATGAGGTAATAAAAACGATCGCTGAGATAAGTAATAGGCTTCATTTTCGGCTTTAAGGTCATTTAAATAGGATACGTCTTCTTCAAAGAGCAATTCTTGGTGATACTCTTCCAGCCATGTTTTACCGCCATCTGAGGTGCGATAAAATAATCCATACGCACCAACTGCAATACCATCAACAGGGCTGTAGAAACGCACATCCATAAAGGGTTTTTCAATGTCAGCAGATTGCATCTGCACAGACCACGTTAATCCACCGTCTTGGGTGTGAATGATGGTTGCATCATGTCCGACGGCCCAACCTTGTTTCTCATCGAAGAAAAAAACTTTGGTTAACTGAGATAATACTGGAGTTGCAACTTGATGCCATTGATTATTCTCTAAGCGCAATACATTACCGCGTTGGCCTACCGCAACAAGTGTGTCGCCCGCATTGGCAATATCAAGTAATAAAGAGGATTGAGCTAAGGGTTGAATTTGAACAGAAAGAGGATCGAGTTGAGCATCTACTGAAGTAGTAAATAAACATGCACTAATCCCAATCGCCACTACACTGCGAAGCATGTTAAACGTCATACAAACTTCCTTTACAATTTATTATAGGGGCGTAAAACGCCCCTTTTTTTATTTATGGCTAATTAACGAATACCAGCACGTCTTAATGCGTCCGGGGTAAAGTTAGCTTCAGAAAGTGATGCATCAAAATTGTACATACGACCTTCATTGTCTAAACCCATCGCTAAATAACGACGTGATTGAAGATCATGGAAGACTTCTAATGTACTCCACAGAGTAGGCACTTCATAATAATTGATACTATGAGCGACACCGACACGATAAAGTTCATCGCGGTTATCGTATATATCCGTTACAGATATTTGCCAAGAATCTTCGTCAATATAAAACACTCGGGTCTTATAGGTATGGCGCATTCCTTCTTTTAATGTTGCTTTCACTTCCCATACGCGATGCTTTTCATAACGTGCATATTCAGGATTAATATGACCAGGTTTTAAAATTTGGTCGTATTTCAATGCATCTGAATGTAAACGATAATCATTATATGGAATGTAAAGTTCTTTTTTGCCGACTAACTCCCAGTTATATCGCATTGGAGAACCGTTAAACATATCGAAATCATCGGTTGTTCTCAATCCATCGGACACAGTACCTGGCGTATCAAAAGCGACGTTAGGCGCTTTACGAACGCGACGCTGTCCAGTGTTATAGGTCCAAGCTTGGCGTGGTAACGCTTCTTGATCCATGGTTTCTTTTACCAACAACGCAGTACCGGCTAAACGCGCTGGCTGAGTGACCACCTGCTTAAAGTAGAACAAAGTATTCGTTTCTTTAAGTTTGTCTAGGGTCACTTCAGGGCGAGAATATTCAAAGCGAATTGCCTCAGCAGTTTCTACCAATGTATAAGAACCATTAGACATTGGCGCTGCTTGGCTTCGATACGTTTCTACATCAACACCGCGAAAACGTAGAATATGATTCCAAATGACTTCTAGACCGTTAGCAGGGATAGGAAAAGGAACACCGATAGTCGCGCCAGTAATACCGTTGCCTTGAGACACTAACTCAGCTCTGGCAGCGTTGACTTTGGTCGCATCTGAGACATATTGAGGTACTGCAGCAGTACGACGGCTCTCATACACATTCATTTTGTAAGTATCTGGATATACTTCAAATAATTCTTTCTGCCCAGGAGATAAAAACTCAGCATATTGCGCTTTATTTGCATTAGTAATTGTAAATAACGCTTTGTCACTCGGGAAAGGATCTGGATGATGCATGCCCTTAGTGTACCCAGCAATAGGCTTACTAATACCACCACTCCAAGCAGGAATTGAACCATCAGCATTAGCCGCTTTTTCAGCACCCAAGGGCGTTAATGATGTACCCAATTTGTCTGCATCAGCTTGTGATACTTTCGCCAGCGCAGCAGGTGCACTCAGTGCTATCATCACTGCTGCCGATAATATCGTCAGTTTCTTCATTATAATTATCCTTTTAAATCGAATACTTGACGTTGAAAGAGATGTAATCTCGATCTGTCATGGCATTTGTTGTTCCTACCCCACCAAAGAAGCTGTTGTAAGAAATATCCGCACCCCAACGACTTTGATAATCAAAGTTCACTCCCAGAGCAACAGATTTTCTGCCTTCGGTGAATAAGAACATCGGATCCGGTGTAATACCATCAACATCATGAGAGAAGATAATTCTTGGGTACATGTTCACACCCGCAAAAAAATTGTTAAAGTCAGCTTTAGCCACTAAACGATAACCCCAAGCAAAATCAGTTGGGAATGGGTTGGTCTCTGGGCCATTATGCACAGCCGCAATAATGCCGGTCATTTCTGGATTACCACCAGAACGAGCCGTTCCTGGACCATTTAAACGTAATTCATCAAAATCAGGCATATCATGGACCCATACGCCGCCCACTTCCGCCAACATGGTCAAATTGTCTAAACCGAGTGTAGGACCAAACAAGTGAGTAAAGGTCATTTGCGCTTGAGTGGTATCAGTGAGAATGAAACCATCAACCGTTTCACCAGGATCAGGAACATCCAGTTGCGAAATACCATCAAGATCAGGGCGGAGTCCTGCGTTAGCTAATTGCTGAGGCATAGCAGCAAACAATAACTCTACGTCATCTATTTGCAATGGCTCATCAACACGATGGGAAATTTCACCGGCAACGGAAGTGTCACCCACTAAGGTGTTAAAGCTAAAACCATACAATTGGATATCTTCAGGATAGACAATTTGTGACTTAGTAAAGGTTTCCATGCTTAACAACAGCTCGCGGTCAATAACCCCACCACTTTGTGCTAAACGACCATAATCACGACCAATAGCTCCGGCAGTAAAATTAGAAGCTGTACCGCTAATAAGTGGACGACGGCTATGGTAGTTCATGTAATACAAACCAAATTCAGTTTCACCTAGTTCTGGCGAATAATAACCTAACTTAACCCCAAATTGGCCATCATCACTTGGATCTGCAGCATCTTTAACTAAAGCTGCTTTGGTTGAATACGACAACATATAAGCTGCATAAGCCGAATTAAATCCGCTCGCTGCCGCCGCGTCATATAGACGTGTGTATTCAGAAATCAGGAAATCTTGGTTGATGTCTGGGTTAGAGTTGAAACCCAATTGCGCATTTTGGTTATAGCCGCCAAAACCAGCGAAATCATTGGTTGCAAAGTTTGAACCAGGTGTAGGGACCCAAATTGGTTGCCAGTCATATTGATAAAATGCTTCAAGGTTTAAGTTCTCACTTAGCCCTAACGATGCCCAAACCATACCTTGCGGACGGAAAGCTTCTTTAAGCTCTGCACCAGGTGCATTGAGGATGTTTAAATCTACAGCATTAATTTCAGCGATACCGTGAGAAATAAGGGTACTTTCACCCCAAGAAACCACTTGGTTACCCACGCGAACACTTAATGGATTTGCGCCGTCGTTTAAATTCCAGTTACCGTAAACAAATGCATCTAATAAGCGAATGTCTTTACATTGCACTTCTGATGCTTTGTTGTCTTCACAAGGATCAAATTCTTTGCCCGTTAATGGATCATTAAAATCATAATCACCGTCATTTAGCTTACGGTCATAAAAATACATACCGCGTAAAAAGACGCCGTAGTTTTCATATTTTAAAGACAGCTCATGAAGACCTTTGACGATCTCAGAAGTGGTATCACCTTGTGCATACAGTAAATTACTTAAATCATTGTTGCTTGAATAAGAACCTGGCTGCTCCCAAATCTCCGCTGAGGTATATTTGGTTGAACCAAATGCACCACCAAATGCAGAGTAACCTGACCAATCAAATTGTGGTTGATTCACCTTACCGATTTGGTCATTCCAATCACGGTCTGATACACGCCAGCTGGCGCCGACAGTCCAAGTTGAATCAAAAGTGCCCCGAACATCACCCCAATCAAATGAAACCGCTGAAGCAGAAGTACTCATCCCCAAACATAATGCCGACACCACCCCCAAAGCGAGAGTCGACCTGTTAAATCTTTTTTTAACAATATTCATTTTAGTTCATCTCCGTAACCTGTTGGATTAGTTGTTATAGGAATTTAACCAACATCTTGTTAGCCCACAGGCAACACTATTGTTACAGCATTTAACTATATTGAGCAAGGTCAAAAAAAAGAAAATGTTTAAGAAAATTAACGCTGTGTGACCAAATATGATCAAATAAAACAGGCCTATATTTGAATTATCAACGACGATAAAATTACAATCATTCCACAATTAATGAAAAAAGTTTATTTTCATAGACTTATAAGTATTCAAGGACGGCTACTTAACACATAACTAATGAATCAAACGTTTGAAGTAAATACTCTATAATTTAGTAATTGATTTAAAATTCCCTTCAGGACTCAGGACTAATTTAAACTGTCCGTGGATGCCTTGAAGGGTTAAATAAGGTCTAAAATACTTACCATTTATGTGCAAAACACGACCTTGGTGGTCCCTTACCTGCACTTTTTCTGCAAGTCCTTGGTAATAAGGTAGAAATGCTTCATAACTCACGTTGAGAGAAAACAAAAAATCCATAATTTACTCCATAAAAAAGGAGAGCAAGCTCTCCTTTTTTCGATTTCAGGCCACGCGATTATTCACCCTAAATAAGCGTGAATGTCGACCATTATTCTACTAGCGATTTAGTCACTTTTTCATACAAATCTGTCGATAAATCTGGCAGTGATTTTAATTCGACTAAACACTGTTTCATTAATTGTTGGCGCTGTTGATCAAACTTTGCAAACTGAATTAATGGCGTGATCATTCGTGATGCGACTTGTGGGTTTGTTTTATTCAATTTCACTAAAATTTTGGTTAAATAGCGATACCCTTCACCATCGGCACGATGGAATTGATAGGTATTGGCAGCCACAAAAGCGCCAATTAATGAACGAATACGGTTTGGATTTGAAAAACTAAAACTCGGATGTTTGGTCAGCGTTTTAATTTGTTCTATCACCTCATCACTATTGACTAAAGCTTGCAGAGTAAGCCATTTATCCATTACTAATGGGGTTGATTGCCACGTAGACTCAAAGTCGCTGAGTAACATAGGTAAACAGGTTAATTTTGCCGTAGCTGCCGCTTTCAAAGCACCTAAGCTGTCAGTCATGTTACTAGCGGAATAGTATTGTTTTTCAACTAATGATTCATGAGTATCTGTCACTTGGCATAGTAATGATAAGGCAATATTTTTAAATGCCCGCGCACCGGCATTATCAACAAGCAATAGCTCTCGATAACGAACCAATAACTCATCTTCACAAGCTGATGCGAGCTCTTCAATAACAAACTCTCTGGCTTTAGCCAATGCATCTAAATCAACATTATCCACCTGCTCTATTAATGCTGAGGCCGAAGGAATAGAGAGAATTTCAGCCACTAAGGCTTGATCTATATTGGCGTCTAAAATGACACCTCTGAATGCTTCAATAACACGATTATCAACCATCATGACTTGCTGCTTTTGCAACTGAGCAACGTTGTTCCATATGGTTTGACTGATTAATTGTACTGATGCTTCCCAGCGAGCCACTTCGCTAGAGGCATAACGCATAAGGTGAACAAGATGGTCAATGCTAAAGTCGTAAACCAGCTTAACGGGTGCCGAAAAGTCTTGTAGTAAAGAGGCTACAGGCGCATTGTCCAGTCCATCAAACACAAATGTTTGGCTGGCTTTAGTCACATCAAGCACTTTATTGACAATTGATTGCCCTGCACTGTCCAATAATTCAACACTGAACGGTATATGAAGTGTTTGCCCCTTAACGCCTTGTGACATTACTTGCTGAGAAACGGTTAAGTGATACTCACCCTTGTCTGCATTAAAACTGTCTTTAACTGTCACCACAGGCGTGCCGGCTTGGCTATACCAACGACGGAATAAGCTTAAATCTTTACCGCTGGCGTCTTGCATAGCATTAACAAAGTCATCACAGGTTACCGCTTGGCCATCATGACGTTCAAAATAGCATTTCATCCCTGCTTGGAAACCTTCCTCACCTAAAATGGTGTGCATCATACGGATCACTTCAGCCCCTTTGTCGTAAACCGTCACAGTATAGAAATTATTCATTTCAATCACGCTTTCAGGACGAATAGGATGAGACATAGGACCGGCATCTTCGGCAAACTGTTGGTTTTTCATCACTCGGATAGCATGAATTCGATTTACGGCGCGAGAACCCACATCGGAACTAAATTCTTGATCGCGAAAAACCGTTAAGCCTTCTTTTAAACTTAACTGAAACCAATCACGACACGTCACTCGGTTACCGGTCCAGTTATGAAAATACTCATGGGCAACAACAGACTCAATACCATGATAATCGTCATCTGTAGCACTGGCTTTATCCGCCAGAACGAACTTGGTATTAAAGACATTCAAACCTTTATTTTCCATGGCGCCCATATTGAAAAAATCAACGGCAACAATCATATAAATATCAAGGTCGTACTCAAGACCAAAACGGGTTTCATCCCATTTCATCGCTTTTTTCAATGACGCCATTGCGTGGTTAGCTTTATGTAGATTACCTTTATCTACAAATACTTGCAGTTTAACCTCACGTCCAGACAGCGTGATAAAGGTATCATTGAGTAAATCAAAATCTCCTGCCACGAGGGCAAATAAGTAACTTGGTTTTGGAAATGGATCATGCCATTGTACAAAATGACGACCCGAACGTGGCATCTCGCCTTTATCAATTAAATTACCGTTACTTAACAAAAAAGGACATGCTTGTTTATCGGCTTCAATGCGCACGGTATAAATAGCCAGAACATCGGGTCTGTCTAAGAAATAGGTGATCCGGCGAAATCCTTCAGCTTCACATTGGGTGCAATAAGCACCATCTGACATGTAAAGACCTTCAAGACTAGAGTTAGTCTCAGGATCGAGTAAAGTGATGACCTCTAATTCAAATTCTGTCTGTTCTGTGGTGATCGTCAACTGGCTATCATGTTGACGATAATTTGCCGCCACACCGTTAATCTTCACCGAACTAAGTGAAAGTTGTTCACCATCAAGCACTAAATCATGTTGATGATCGCCATTACGGATCACTTTGCTGACAGCAGTGGCTTTAGTGTTTTTACCATCGAGAATAACGTTCAAATCAATATGGGAAATGGTAAAGGCAGGCTTTGCATAATCTTTTAGGTGTTTTTCTTGAGCTTGATTCATACAGGATCCTTGTCGAACAGTACTGAAGCCAGTTTGATGATATTGGGGTGTAAACTTAAAAAATTGGCATCATTATTAATTATTGTGATTAATAAAAAACGCGCCTTAAGCGCGTTTTTTAACAGTTATCATAAATTACTTTAGGCTTGTTTTAGCCATTTTTTCAGCATCGGCCATATCGAGTGTAATATAAGCAGTTTCATCTAAAAAGGCATCAGGTAACTTACTGTCATCGCTCTTTTCTATGTCATCTAAAGACTTTACCGCAGCCAAACCATCATGGACTCTACGAGCATTTGCCCGGTCTAGAGCGCGCTTATCATCGTCTTCACGAGAGGCCATACGTTCGCTTTCAACAAGCGATATCGTTTTGTCTTTATGATGTTTTTTAAACTCATTAATATCTTGATAAATATAACTGAACTCAACATCTTTACTGATCCGTTCTTTATGCTTCGCATCAAGATTTTGGATCAACATCGGGGTAATATTTCCTAGCGTGCTGTACTGAGCTACTGGAACTTTATCCCATGGTAAGGCATTTTTCTCTTCTGACTCGCCGTATTCACCAGGCGCTAATGCAGTCGGAAAACTCACATCAGGAGTGACGCCTTTTAACTGAGTACTGCCCCCATTAATACGGTAAAATTTAGCTATGGTATATTGCACGTGACCAATCGGTTTTTCATACATGTCATAAATTCGACCTAAACTCTTATGTTGCTGAACGGTTCCTTTACCAAAGGTCGATTCACCCACAATAAGTGCACGGTCATAATCTTGTAAAGCCGCTGCAAAAATCTCTGATGCTGATGCACTATAACGATCAACCATCACAGTTAATGGGCCATTGTATGCACTGACACCATCGTTATCACTATTTTGATTAATACCACCATTGGCATCCCGGATTTGAACCACTGGACCCTTATCAATAAACAAGCCTGTCAGTAATGTTGCTTCCGTTAACGCGCCGCCGCCATTACCACGAAGGTCAATAATAATGCCTTCAACATTGTCTTTTTCAAGTTGAGTAATTTCTTTGGCTACATCTTGAGATAAATTCATATAAAAACCAGGGATCTGGATCACCCCAATTTTACGATCCGCATATTGACCTTCTTTAGGCTCAACCACTTTTGAGGTCGCAGCGCGATCTTCTAAGCGAATTTTATCTCGGGTAATGACCAGTTCAAAAGGCTTAGCATTCGCACCACCTTTTTTCGGTAAAATTTGTAAAACAACTTCACTGCCCTTTGGCCCTTTAATCAGGTCAACAACATCATCTAAACGCCAACCGATAACGTCAACTACATCGCCATCTTTTTGGCCAACACCGACAATTCGATCTTCAGGTGATAACTTTTCACTGTTTGCGGCCGGGCCTCCGGCTACTAAACTTTTGATAACGGTATAGTCATCATCCATTTGTAACACAGCACCAATGCCTTCGAGGCTTAAGTTCATTTCCATTTGGAAACGTTCTGCATTGCGGGGAGATAAATAACTTGTATGAGGTTCAACGCTGCGAGCAAACGCGTTCATCACGGTTTGAAATACGTCTTCACTTTGGGTTTGGCTTAAACGCTTAATGGCATTGTTATAACGCTTCTCGAGCACTTCAACAATGTCAGGCCATTTTTTTCCGGTTAACTTTAGGTTTAACGCATCGTATTTAACCCGCTGACGCCAAAGGTCATTAACTTCGGCTTCATCTTTTGGCCAAGCAGCATCTTTGCGATCAAATTCATACGAATCGCCTGCTTTGGTAAAATCAAATTCTTTATCAAGCAAAGACAAGGCGTAAGAAAAACGTTCATAACGACGCTTTTGCACCACATCGTACATCTTAAATGCTGCGCTAATATTGCCTGACTCGAGCATATTATCAAACAGATTTTGATATTGACTAAAGCTAGCAATGTCTGCCGCAGTCAGCACATTACGGCGATAATCAAGCTGCTCAAGAAAGCGAGAATAGATTTGTTCAGAAAATGCATTATCGAGATTAAAACGGTGATAATGCGAGCGAGTAAACAAAGTTGTTACTCGCTTGCTAGCCACTTTATGCTGTGGCTCTTGTGCTAGTTTAGGTAACTCGCTGATTTGAATCGTTGGTGAAATTGCCCATGCCGAAAAGCCGACAAATAAACAGGCAATTGACGCGGCCAAGGTAAGTTTTCGCATCAACAAGTACTCCTTAAATTTTCTATAATAGTATGTGTTCTGCACGTACTTTGATGGATAAGCCAGTATCTAACTGAACAAGCACATCTTCTTTATTAATATCAGTCACAACACCGGGTACTGGTGTGGCTCCTAATTTAACATTCACACGTTGCTTTTGTTTCAAATCTTCAAGCTTTGCAGGCACAAGTTTAATGACTGGCGCAACTACTGCAGCTGGACGTTCTTTCTTAACCACTGGAGCACGTTTAGGCGCAACTTTCTTAGCAGGCTTTTTAGGCGCTAACGCTTGACGCTTGGCTTTGGCTTTCTCTTGGCTTTCTTTCAGTGTAAGAATAGCATGGTCGATGTGTTCTTGTTCTAACTCAGCACATTCATTACCTTCAAGATCGATACGTTTGGCACCCGCTTTAACGCCTTTCAAGTAGCGCCAGCTGCTTGTGTAACGACGAAGCGCTACACGTAATTGTGTTTTACTGACTTTAGAATCATCAGCTAACCGTTCAGCCAAGTCTTGAAACAAACCAATTTTTAATGGTTTAGTTTCGCCTTCAGCAATAAAGCATAAAGGAAAGGTTTCATATAAATACGCTAAAATTGCGTTGGTGTCGGTCAACTTGTCTGTTGATTCCATTTTTACTTCCACGTTAATAAAGGGACTGATTATGCGGCATTAGATTTGCCATGCAGTCGTTCATCTTTCGTTAAACCTTACTGTTAAGGCTCAACGTACAAAATATCACTATCCGCTCGTTTGCTAAAGTCATAGAAACAAACCTTAACAATTTAACCAAACTTACTGTCAGCTTAATCATCGATCATCAGTAAATCCAGCACAAATGCGTACAGCGGCATATTATAAAGCCCGCGACAGCGAATGCGACCATGATTTAATCAAAATTGTTCGCTATTTAACCAAATAGGCAAGTTTCGAAGCTTTTTACCATATATTCTAAACCAATTTGATCATCTTGATCGAATCGATTCAATAATGGGCTGTCGATATCTAACACTGCCACAACCTCATGGCCGTGTCTAACAGGGATCACTATTTCTGAGTTACTGGCAGAATCACATGCTATATGGCCGTCAAATTGATGCACGTCTGCCACTCGTTGGGTTTTATTTTCCGCTGCAGCAGTGCCACATACACCTTTACCCATAATGATACGGGTACAAGCCACTTTACCTTGAAAAGGCCCTAGTACTAATTGCTCACCACGCTTGATATAAAAACCAGCCCAGTTGAGGTCTGCTAAGTTGTCGTTTAGCAACGCTGAAAAATTTGCCATTGCCGCAATTAAATCATCTTCGCCTTCAAGTAAAGCTTGTGCTTGACGATTTAATGTTTGGTAAAATTCGGTTTTCATTTCCATTCCTTAAGCTGACATTCACTCGAAAACAGAGTGATTAACGCCGCTATTCTAGTGGTGTATTTTTAGCCGCAGTCTTTTTGGTTTTGGCTGTAGGAGCGTTTTTAACCTGTACGATGCCTTTTAGCAAGTTAGAAAGCTCATCTTTATTGTTTGCTAGATAAAATGCCAGTTGTTCGCATTTATTTTCATCAAGTCCGAGGTCCGCCTTAATAAGAAACGGCACCAGGTTATCGGAAATATCAAGCATCTTATCGTAGGCATCAGCCTCTTTCTTCGATATAAATGTCATCTTCTCCACCCCTTCTCTGACCACGACAAATTGGGTTATCACTGCCATGATGTAATCCTCACTGTTTTTATATACAGTGCATAGAATCTCACATAGTTAACTTATGATGCAAGTGTTCTGATTATTCTGATATTATCAAACACAGAAAATTGAGATTGTTGAACAACAGACTCATTTATCTGCCAATATAAGGCAAAGCAGAGAGGCTTAACTCTTCGCTACCCAATAATGTGTTTCACAATGGATTAGACTAATTCTTCATGCATGAATTTGATGATCATGATTCTATAACGTTATGCCAATCATGTGATTTGGCGGTGAGAAAACGAGCCTTGCCCTCTAGTGCTAGAGCGCTTTGTCCTCGTTGTCATACTGCTCTTTATGATTCTCCTTATTGTTCTATTAATGGCATGCTGGCGTTATGCATTGCAGCATTAGTTATCTTTATTCCGGCCAATTTATTACCTGTATTAGAAATTCACTTTCTTGGCAGTGTCCGCACGACAACAGTCATGCATGCCGCGGTGACAGTTTGGTCTGAAGGTTATTGGGTTGTCGGCTTAGCCGTCATGGTTGCGGCTGTTATCGCCCCTGGATTATTAATATTGTCGATTCTGACTCAGGTTGTCGTTGTAAAGCTAAAATTACACAGTTCATTTTGGCAAAGAGCGTACACCACATTGTTAAAAAACCATGGCTTAATATCGCAAATGACCATGTTAGAAATTTATGTGATTAGCTTTTTAGTGTCGGCATTCCAATTATCTGATTTTTCAGATGTGTATTTCGGTATGGGTACCTTCTGTTTTACGATGTTGTTTATCATCATTTTATTTTTACAACGTGAATATAACCTAGAACATATGTGGGGTTATGTTGATGACTAATCTTCCTATTGCACCCCCAGATAAACCGACCTTGCTCCCTACCGAATCGGTTGATGAGTTTAAAGACGCGCCGACCGCGAATACTCCCACGCATTTGCAGGGGAAAAAAATGGGCTTATGTTTATGTCCCGTTTGTCGCAAGGTTAATCTGACGACGAGTAGTCATTGTCGACGCTGTTTTAGCCAGTTAAGTAGTCGAAATTATGCCAGCATTCAGCAAAGTTGGGCTTTACTGGTTACCGCAACAATTTTACTTGTTGTCGCCAATATCTACCCAATAACCCTCCTGACAAATCGGGGAGAGGTTACCCATGACACTATTTTTAGTGGTATTAGCCATCTGGTCAAAACGGGCATGTTCCCGATTGCTATTATTGTGTTTACTGCCAGTATATTAGTGCCTTGGCTAAAAATTATTGGTTTGGCCACCTATTTAACGGCTATCAGCTTTAACCTTCCAGTATCAAAAAGAAAATTGATGGTGGGTTTTCATATCATTGAATGGATTGGCCGTTGGTCAATGCTTGATTTATTCGTGATTTCATTAACAGTTGCCCTAGTCAATATGGGGCAACTATTAGACGCAAAACCTGCACCTGCCGCTACCGCGTTTGCGTTAGTAATCTTACTGACTCAACTCGCGGCAAGAGTGTTAGATACTCGTTTACTCTGGGACCGCTTGGAACACACTAATGACACAAATTGAATCGCCTAAAGTTGTGAAGAAAAAATTATTCTCGCCAATATGGTTATTGCCTGTTGTCGCCTTAATATTAGGTGCTTGGTTAGGAGTAAAAAGCATTAATGAGTCCGGCATTGACGTTTTGATCCACTTCCCCAGTGCCGCCGGGATCGATATTGGTAAAACCTTGGTAAAATACCAAGGTTTGTCGGTAGGTAAAGTCACCGACATTGGTATTGATGATGATCTCAGAGGGGTTAACGTCAAAGTGGTAATGGATTATCGCGCCGATCCATTTTTAAACAAAAATACTCTTTTTTGGTTAGTCAAACCCAAAGCGAGTATTACTGGAGTCGAAGGATTAGACACCTTATTTTCAGGCAATTATATTGCCATTCAGCCAGGAGATGGGCGCTCTGCAACCGAATTCGAAGCTGAGCGAGAAGCGCCAGCAATCCTCCCCGGCATTGAAGGGCTCATGATCGAGCTAAAATCACCTCGACTGGGATCTATTGATGTTGGCTCGCCAGTATTTTTCCGTCAAGCGCCTGTCGGCAGTGTGGTCAGCTACCGTCTACACGGCAACAAGCAAATTATTATCAGCGCATTTGTTCAAGAGCAATATGCTCATTTAGTCAATAAAGATTCCCACTTTTGGAATGTCTCGGGGTTAAAGATTGATGCCTCATTAGCTGGCATCAAAGTCAGTACCGAAAGTATTGCGTCAATTTTAGCAGGCGGAATTAGTTTTGATAGTGGCACTGATACCGAAAAAGCGGTAAATGGCGATGAATATACCCTGTATGAAGATCAACAAACGGCTCTCGGTGGAATTGATTTTAGCCTAACTGCGGCAAATGGTGAGGATGTCAGCGAAGGGACAGCTATCATCTACCGTGGTATTGCTATTGGTCAAATTGAGAAAAAATCCTTAACGCCAACCGGGGTTCAATTCATTGCTCGAGTTAACTACCAGTACAAAGCGTTAATTGCCAAAGATAGTCAGTTTTGGTTAAGTGGTCCCGAAATATCATTAAAAGGTGTCAAACACGTCAGTCGACTCGTTACAGGAAGTGTGATTAATGTTTTGCCTGGTAGCCAGGCATCAACTGAGGCGATGCAATTTGAACTGGCTTCAGGTGCACCAGACTTACTCAGTGAAGACAAAATTGAGCTAACTGTCGTTGCCAATACCCATACTGGTGTCAGTAATGGTGCACAAGTGCGTTATAAACAATTACCTATTGGCCAAATTCTCAGTACTAACATAAGCCAAGATTTTTCAACTGTTGAGTATCATATTGAAATTCTACCTGAATTTAAAAATTTACTCACGAAGGGAAGTTTCTTTGTGCCTGAAAGTGCATTATCCATAAATGCTTCATTAGAAGGCATAAGTGTTAAGACTCGAGATGTAACCACTATGCTTGAAGGGGCTATTAGCTTAATTCCAGGTAATAACAGCGCCCTACTTGCGGTCAATAGTAAATTGAAACTGCATGAATCAATTGAGTCAGCCAAGGCATTATATGCTCAGCAGCAAATGACCCATTTAACCTTGACCAGTATTGATGGGGCAGATTTAGCTGAAGGATCACCTATTTATTATAAAAAAATGCAAATCGGCTCGGTAAGTAAAATTAACTGGTTAGCAAACACAGATAAATTTAACATTGATATTAATATCGACAATAAATTTGCTCCACTAATAAAACCCAATACAGTGTTTTGGCGCAACGATGCTGTCGCCATCAATGCCAGTCTCGCGGGCGTTGATATTAATGTCGCCCCACTTAAAGGCGCTATTAACGGCAGTATTACTCTTGGCCACATAGATGACATAGCTGATATTCAACACAGTGAGCCGAATCTGCGCTTGTATGACAAAAAATCATATGCGCTTATGCAGGCTAAGGTCATTAATCTCACCTTACCCGTCAGTGCAAACATCACTGCCAATGCCGCCATTCGTTTCCAAGGTCATCAAATTGGTGAGGTGACACACGTTAAGCTAAACCAAGATTTAAACACGCTTAGTGCAACAGCGTATTTGTTTGGCCAATATGCACATCACTTCAGCACCAATGACAGTGAATACTTCATTATTGATGCACAGATTTCTTTAGCTGGGATTAATGCACTAGATGCATTATTAACGGGGCCGTATATTGGGGTTATCCCTGGCAAGAGTCTGGAATTAGTTGATACGTTTGTCGCCTTAGCGCACGCTAGTTTTGCAGCCAATGTGCCCAAAGATGCTGTAGTATTCCAATTAGTTGATGATCAACTGGGTTCCATTAAAGTGGGGACGCCATTATTTTTTCGCGGCATTAACGTCGGCCAAATTGATGGTTATCAGCTAGATGATTCAGGTATTGAAATAACGCTGTTTGCCCATGTCAATGCTGAATATGCTCATTTAATTAACCAAAGCAGCCAGTTTTGGGATGCTTCAGGGATTAAGTTAGATGTCGGATTATTTTCAGGCGCGAAGTTAGAAACGGGATCATTAGAGACCATACTTGCCGGCGGAATAGCATTTGCTACACGTGATGCAACCTCAGACAGTAATAGTATCGATGCCACAAGCCGTTTCCCATTACATGCAAATTCGCAAGATGAATGGACACAATGGCGACCTACACAAGCTAAATAAATTCACTCGGGATAATAAACGCTTATCAAACAGCCTTTTCTCCGTTGAGGTTAAATAACGATTCAAACACAAAAAGGCCGATAAATTTATCGGCCTTTTTTATCACTGTCCCGTACTAAAATACATTTACACTTTTTATTATTAACCATAAAACCAATAACACACGCCTATGGCTGCAGTAATACCGGCAATATCAGCAGTTAAACCACATGCCAACGCATGACGGCCATTACGGATCCCGACAGAACCAAAGTAAACGGCCAACACATAAAAAGTCGTTTCGGTACTGCCTTGCAAGATTGCGGCTAATCGGCCAGCAAATGAGTCAACACCATGGTGACTCATGGTTTCTAGCATCATAGCCCGCGCGCCTGAACCACTAAAGGGTTTCATCAATGCCGTTGGCATCGCATCAATAAAGCGCGTATCGGCTCCCAATGCGCTAACGACGCTAGCTAAGAGCTGCAAAGCATAATCTAATGCGCCAGAAGCCCTCAGAAAACCAATCGCTAATAACATCGCCAACAAATAAGGAATAAGCTGGATTGCTTGACTGAACCCCTGCTTTGCACCGTCGACAAACTCTTCATACACAGCAATTTTGCGATAACCGGCGACTAAAATAAAACTTAGAATGAGCAATAGCAATATGCCGTTGCCCAAAATCATAGACACTTGGCCTATTGCATCGGCCGATAATGTCACTAAATAAGCCATACCTGCCATGAACACACTCATAATGATGGCAGCATAAGCCAAAATAACACTATTGAATAACGAGATACGTTGCACCAAAGCCACAACCAGCAGCCCCACAACGGTCGAGACACTTGTGGCCAACAAGATAGGCAAAAAGATATCAGCAGGATTAGCAGCACCTTGTTGCGCGCGATAGAGAAACACTGTCACTGGGACTAACGTTACCGAGGAGGTATTTAACACTAAAAATAAAATTTGGGCATTGGTTGCAACCGCTTTGACCGGGTTAAGCGTTTGCAGATCATGCATTGCTTTTAAGCCTAAGGGGGTTGCGGCATTATCTAACCCCAGCATATTCGCAGTCAGATTCATGCTAATACTCCCATACGCCACATGGCCACGAGGAACCTCAGGCATCAACTTGGAGAGTAAAGGCTCGAATATACGGGCAAACAAACCCACTACACCGGCCTTTTCACCCACCTGCATAAGGCCCATCCATAACGCTAGCACACCAATCAAGCCAATTGAGATGTCTGCCGCTAATTTGGCACTGGCAAACAAAGCAGTAACCGACTCGCTTAATACATTGACGTTGCCATTTACCAATTGGATCACGATAGACAACGCGGCAATGATAAAAAATACTAACCACACTCTATTTAACACATATATCTCCATAACCCAGTCGGTTTTAATAACCTCAATATACAGTAATCATTGCCGATCAGGGCGTACAATTCCGTGATATGATCGACCCAATCACTGCAAAAATAATTTATCGTTTATTATTATGGCCCAATTAAATACAAACTTTATCAAGCACATTGAGAAAGAGTTACCCGCCCACTTATCTTTAGAAGAGTTTATCGCTTATTGTGATAAACCGCTTCGTCAATCCATTCGGGTTAATACACTAAAAATAAGTACCGTCGCGTTTATCAACATCATGACGCAAGCAGGCTGGCAACTCTCACCGATACCTTGGTGTGAGGACGGATTTTGGATTGAAGGCAAAGATGACATTCAGCTAGGCAATGCCATCGAACATATTCAAGGGCTGTTTTACATCCAGGAAGCCAGCTCTATGCTGCCGCCAACTGCACTCTTTTCAAATGATACCGCACCTGAAATTGTCTTAGACCTTGCTTCAGCTCCTGGCTCTAAAACCACTCAAATAGCAGCCTTAATGAATAACCGTGGCTTATTAGTTGCTAATGAATACTCCGCCAGTCGAGTGAAAGTATTGCATGCCAACGTGCTACGAATGGGCGCAAGCCATACTGCCCTGACCCATTTTGATGGCAGAGTATTTGGTGAGTATTTATTTGAATCGTTTGATACTATTTTATTGGATGCTCCTTGCGGCGGCGAAGGAACGGTTCGTAAAGATCCATTGGCATTAAAACATTGGGATATTGATGATGTTACTGCGATTGGCGAAACCCAAAAAGATCTTATCGAATCTGCATTTTTGGCATTAAAACCTGGTGGGACCTTAGTCTATTCTACTTGCACCCTAAGCCAGTTAGAAAACCAACATATCTGTCTACACTTAAAACAAATATATCCTGATGCGGTTGAATTTATCTCATTGACAGATTTATTTGATGGCGCAGACCAAGCGTGCACTAAAGAAGGTTTTCTACATGTTTGGCCACAAATTTACGACAGTGAAGGTTTTTTTGTCGCCAAAATCCGCAAAATAGCCTCAGTCGAGCGAGTAGAAAAACAGCCAAAATTACAAAAAAACTTTCCATTTACTCCCGTAAACGAAAAGCAAAAAACGGAGTTAATACAATATTTTCAAAACAACTTCTGTCTCGAGTTACCTAGTGATGACGTGATCATGGTACGTGATGATGAATATTGGTTATTTCCAGCCCAATTTATACCGTTTATTGGCAAAATGCGCTTTCAACGTATTGGCATTAAGCTCGCTGATGCAATGAAAAAAGGCTACAAAGCAAAACATGAAGCCGTTATTGCTTTATCAGCAGCAGCACATAACCCAACAAAAACTATGGAATTGAGTGCCGCGCAAGCACAAGATTATTTAATGGGTCGTGATATTGCCATAACTACTTTTGATGAATCGGTACAGCAACATTTAGCCATAATGCCACGAGGTGAAATGTTAGTGAGTTATCACAAGGTCGTACTTGGGGTCGTAAAACACTTAGGCCATAGGCTGAAAAACAATTTACCGCGTGAATTAGTCCGCGACAAGGTTAACGTAAGTCTATGACACACTAATTAACCTCATATATGGTCTCCTCCCGTATTGCAAGGTATAACTCATCGATAACAGGGACAGGATTGCTGTCATATAT
>NZ_JBEOPP010000059.1:0-29128 GCF_040310185.1 Shewanella sp. T24-MNA-CIBAN-0130
TTTCATAGTAAATCTCACTTCTAGTCTTGATTTATACTATAAGAATAGGCCAAAACTGACTCAGATACATAGGCATGATATTATAAGTAATAGTACAACGTGAGTTACAGCTTCTTAGTCATCGGTTTTTACTTTACTCTTTGTCGCTTTATCGCCCATAGCTTGCATTTCTTTTACTGCTTTTAGGCGACATACCGCCAGTTGCTCTAAACGCATCGTTTTAATGGCCGCAAGTGGATCATCAACCGGATTGCCTCGCTGCGACATAGCGTACTCAAAGCTATTATCAACGGGATTATCATCATTATTTTTAGTTGCCATCGTTGTACCTATGGAAGTTGTGTCAATTCAATAACATTTTTATCTGGATCGCGAATGAAAATAGATGTTTTACCATCACCAAAGGTAACGGGTCCTTCAGTAACGACTAATCCAATAGACTCTAGGTACTGTTTCGCGTTTACAGCAGAGTTAACTTCTAATGCATAATGCGTATAACCAGGATATTTGTTTTCAACATCCATTAGTACGTTCTTCTGATTATTATCATTGCTACCGCTATCCAAGAGATTTATTTCTACTCCACTGTCATGTTTCAGTACCACAACATGCTCTTTCGAGTCTTGCCTAGTTACCGAAAACCCCAGTTTTTCATAAAATCGGATCGCTCTATCAAACTCCATTACTCGAATACCAACATGATCAAGACTCATTATCTTCATGATTTTATTTCTCATTTTAGGGTCTAACGCCCTGCTAATAAGTGAACCAAGTGCTGGCGGGCGATTTGCTCAGCAAACGGCATAACAGCCTTAGTGAATATGAATTTAGCAGCGTGTTATATTTATTGTCGGCCAATGACTATTGGTGCTATAAATGCAAAAACTAGGATCAAACGCCCGCTAATTAAAAGAGGCCTGAGTAAATGACCTTTCCTCGATAGCTTTCATCCTTGAGCAAACTGTAATCTGCTTCTAGTATAAACACCATAAACTTATAAGAGTTACTGATGGGTTTATTTTTGATAAGTTGAAGGTTTCCCCGTTCAAGCCAAACTTCGGAGGGGCAGACTCCAAGAGATTTAAAACACGTTTAGCCGCCACCAAATACTATAAAGCCAAAGGAAACATCGAAAGACAGAGTAATGGCCAAATTGCGGTAATAAATTCACTCAAATGATCCCACCCTTAGAACCCTAACGTTCTAGTATTTATGCGTTGCGCTGTTTGCGATGCATACATTGTTTATTGGATTTGGCCGATGCCACAGCCACATTAATCGGTAACGCCTTACTTAGCGTAAGATGCTATAGAAATTTGCTTTTTTGTCGGTAGTTTTTGTACAAAAACTCGGCTAATCGTTTGTTCTGATGACATCTTTTAAGCTAGGCTTTGAGCTGTTTCATCACTTTCTATTGTCCTGTTACTGTACTGCATCATAATTTCCCTGCGTAATGATGTGTGCTGTCGTCTCAGCTAATTGTGTATTAACTAAGCACGCCTTTTCATAGGGCACACCACTCAATTTTACGCATTTAACCCAACAGCCTCAGAACAGCTTCACGCTCGACTATTTTTAATAGCGAGATTAATCCCATAAACGGCTACCGCCCAGTTTCACATTGCGGGCAACACCAAAATGCTATTGATCCGCCCTTAGAAAGAACCTAAACAAAAAAACACCTTGTTAGTTACCCAACAAGGTGTTTTATTTCGGCAATATACGAGTGTGTTAACACCAGTATGACTGCTTTACTCTTTGTATTTTAACGAACCATCTGCTTTGATTTCGTCGTACCACATATTGTGGTGCTGCGAAGCCCAGTTTTCGTCGCAATAGCCTGACACCATATTCTCCATACTACCTTCACTGAGTACGGTCGCCATCCAAATATGCACGATGGTAAACGCGATTAAAATTACTGCGCTTACGCCATGCACAAGGAGTGCGAGCATTGACAGCTCACGTGGTAAATCGAGCAGGGGAAATACTAAGATTATCCCTGTGGCACTGATGCTAAGACCGAAAATAGCTAAGGTCCAGAACCACATTTTTTCACCCGCATTGGCAAACCCACTGTCTGGGTGCTTGCCTTTAAATGGGCCAAAGTTAATGTAACCACCGACCAATAAAAACCATTTCAAGTCATACATTTTGAAGGTTTGTAGTGGCATCCACTTGATGATGCACAACAGCCAAGACACCATAAAAATGGGGCTAGACCAATCATGGGAAAACTTACTAAAGGCGATGACCCCCGCCCAAATGCCGTCACCGACATAAGGGGCTAAGACATGCCGCCCAAGCATAATGACCAATCCAGTTAGCATCATGATTAGGCAAGATATCGCCATCGTCCAATGTAACCAAAGATCACTTTTGCTCCAGCGAAGTACCATTTTACCCGAAAAGCCTTTACTCAGTGTTGATGGACCATTGACTAAGTAAAACACTAAAAAGGCCGCAAAAACCCCTATAAAGGCTAAACCAAGTGCGGGTTTTAGGTAAGTATTTCGTAATATCTTACCTTCATTACCCGCGACATTAATCAGCACATCAGCATCAAGACCTTTGTCTGTACTGTATCCTGGTTCGCCGGCTTTTACTGCGCGCCAGAGATCTGCATCACTGGTTTTAGACTTTGCTTGTTGCTGACTTGATTGTTCATCGGCGGCATACACCGGCGACATAACCAATCCCAATCCCATACACAGAACCAACAGAGCAAACATCCTGCGCAGTGATTTGTTTAACGTTAAAGTTAACATTGTCACTCCTTATATGACTGCGATAATTATCGCAGCCATTGCTCTGGGTTAGATCATTTCGCCTGTTTTAGGATTGTAGCCCCAAATCACATTTGGATTACCACGAGCGGCCATACGTTGACGGTAAATATCAGACACTATGCCTGCATCACCGGCCAACAACGCTTTGGTTGAACAAAGCTCAGCACACATGGGTAATTTGCCTTCTGCAATACGGTTAGAACCGTATTTTAAGCGCTCGGCTTCTGAATGATCTTCTTCTGGGCCACCCGCACAGAAAGTACACTTATCCATTTTGCCACGGCTACCAAATGCACTCTTTTGAGGGAACTGTGGTGCGCCAAATGGGCAAGCATAGAAGCAATAGCCACAACCGATACACGTATCTTTGTTATGCAGCACAATGCCGTCTTCGGTACGGTAGAAACAGTCGGCCGGACATACCGCCATACAAGGTGCATCGGTACAATGCATACATGCGACTGAGATTGACGCTTCTCCAGGAACGCCGTCGTTAAGTGTCACCACGCGGCGACGTTGAATACCCCACTCTAAAGCAGAGTCGTTTTCGTTTTTACATGCTGTGACGCAACCGTTACACTCGATGCAGCGTTTGGTGTCACACAGAAATTTCATGACTGCCATGATGGCTTATCTCCTCATCAAGTGTTTAGGCTTTGCTTATCTGACACAAGCTAGCTTTGGTCTCTTGCATTTGCGTGACGACGTCATAACCATAAGTCATGACGGTATTGGCAGCTTCGCCAATCACGTAAGGCACAGTACCCTCTGGGTAGTTTTCGGCTAAACTCTTGCCTTCAAACACACCCGCGAAGTGGTATGGCATAAAACATTCACCCGCAATAACACGCGGTGTCACCATTGCCTTAACGGTAATTTTGGCACCTTCTGGACTGTGGACAAACACATCATCGCCATCACGTAAACCGCGATCTGCAGCATCTGCTGGGTTGATCTCGATAAACATTTCTTGCTGTAGTTCAGCAAGCCATGGGTTACAACGGGTTTCTTCACCACCACCTTCGAACTCAACCAAACGTCCGGTTGTTACTGCAAGAGGGAAGTCTTTAGCAAAGTCTTTCTCTTGAATAGACTTATAAAGTGTTGGTAGACGAGCCACCATACGATCTTCATAAGTTGGATACTTAGCCACTAAGTCACGACGAGGGGTATATAACGGCTCGCGATGAATCGGGATATCATCCGGGAAGTTCCAAACAACACAACGCGCTTTAGCGTTACCGTAAGGCATACAACCATGCTTGATTGCCACGCGCTGAATACCACCAGAAATATCAGTCTTCCAGTTTTTACCTTCAGCATGAACTTTTTCTTCAGCAGTTAGGTCATCCCACCAGCCAAGCTGTTTAAGCATGTCTGCAGTAAACTCTGGGTAACCATCTTCGATTTCACTACCTTTTGAGAAAGAACCTTCAGCAAGAATGTTAGTACCATTATGCTCAACACCATAACGAGCACGGAAGTTACCGCCACCGAATTTAACTTCGCGGTCAGTGCGATACAAGATTTGCGAACCTGGATGTTTCATTTCTGGGGTGCCCCAACATGGCCAAGGTAAACCATAAGTTTCGCCTTTAGCTGGGCCGCCAGGTGCTTCAAGTGAGTTAATGTCGAAAGTGCCCCAGTTTTCTTGGTGCATTTTCAAACGTTCAGGACTTTGGCCAGTGTAACCAATGGTCCACATACCTCTGTTGAACTCACGTGTCATATCTTCAATCAACGGCTCATCGCCATTCACTTTAATATGCTTACAGAATTCAGCATCAATGCCCCACTTCTTCGCCAGCTTGTACATGATCACATGGTCAGGCTTAGACTCGAATAATGGTTCAATGACTTGGCTACGCCACTGTAGTGAACGGTTTGAAGCAGATACTGAACCGTAAGTTTCAAACTGAGTTGACGCAGGTAATAAATACACGCCATCTTGGCGTTCGTGCATAACACCGGCCATTGTTGGGAAAGGATCCACAACAACGACTGTGTCCATTTTATTCAATGCTTCACGCACTTCACGGCCACGGGTTTCGGTGTTAACAGATTGACCCCAGAAGAATGCCATACGAATGTTATCTTTCTGTGCAATCTTAGATTTATCTTCCAGTACACCATCATGCCAACGAGAACATGGGATACCTGTAGACGTCATCGGATCTTGCTCTAAATGCTGCTCTTGGTCGAAACGGTTTTTAACCCAATCAAAGTCTAAGTCCCAAACGTTACACCAATGGCCCCATGAGCCGGAGGTTAAGCCGTAGTAACCTGGTAACGTATCGAACAATAGACCAAAGTCAGTTGCACCTTGAACGTTATCGTGACCACGGAAAATGTTAGTACCGCCACCAGAAACACCCATATTACCTAGCGCTAACTGAAGGATACAGTATGCACGAGTGTTAGCATTACCAATGTGATGTTGAGTACCACCCATACACCAAACCACTGTACCTGGCTTAGTTTCTGCAAGCAGTTTCGCTACACGATACATTTGCTTTTCAGGTACGCCAGCAACATGTTCAACTTCTTGTGGGTTCCACTTCTTCACTTCCTCACGGATACGTTCCATACCGTATACACGTTGGTCGATGAACGTTTGATCTTCCCAGCCATTTTCAAAAATATGCCACAATAATCCGTAAATGTAAGGAATATCCGTACCAGGACGAATATGCACGAACTCGTCAGACTTAGCTGCAGTTCGGGTAAAACGAGGGTCGACAACGATAATTTTCGCGCCGCGCTCTTTACCTTCAAGGATGTGTTGCATAGCAACTGGATGAGCTTCACAAGGATTCGAACCGATGAACATCATCGCTTTCGAGTTACGAATATCATTAAATGAGTTCGTTTGCGCACCGTAACCCCAAGTGTTTGCAACACCGGCTACCGTGGTAGAGTGACAAATACGTGCAGAGTGGTCGACGTTGTTCGTGCCCCACATTGCCGCTAATTTGCGGTACATATAAGCTTGTTCATTTGAGAACTTAGCACTACCCATAAAGTAAACTGAATCAGGACCAGACTCTTGACGGATATCAAGGGCTCGTTGACCAACTTCTTCAATCGCTTGTTCCCAAGAAAGTTTTTTCCACTTTCCTCCTTCAAGTTTCATTGGATATTTAAGACGTTTTTCACCATGACCATGCTCGCGCAATGCCGCGCCTTTGGCACAATGTCCACCAGCGTTAAATGGATGATCGAACGCAGGCTCTTGCCCTGTCCACACGCCATTTTGAACTTCGGCATAAACACCACAACCAACCGAGCAATGTGAACAAATAGTCCGTATTACTTCTGTTGGTGCATCATGGGGTACATCTTTCGCTTCAGCTTTACGCATCATTCCAGCGCCAAGCATTGAAGCCGCAGCAATTCCACCCGTTGCCAAACTGGCAGACTTGAGGAATTGACGTCGGTTGAGACCTAGGCCTAACTTTTCAGCTTTGGCGGCCGTGTCTGTTTTGCGGGTTAATCGCATCACACACTCTCCTTTGTTATTTTCTTAACGAAGCATAGTAGTTAAGGATATGCTCAGTTTCGCGATAGTTACTGCTCGTAGGCTCTGCAGACGGTTTAGTGACTTGCGCAAGTGCGGGTGCACTGACACTGGCCACAGCACCTGCCGCACTGCCGAGCGCTAATGCTTTTAGCATTTGACGACGACCCATGTCGGAAGCTTGCTTCTTCATATTGTCTCCTTGTTGATAAAAAGATGAGGCAGAATATGCCATCACCCGGTTTAATTAATTTGTACAACTTCTTGTTCAAGCGGATCTAAATCAGCACTACCTGGACAATTCACCGGAATATCTAAACTTAGCTGTTCAAATTCATTGGCTTCAGCGGTGAAAAATGCTTGAGCTAATTGTGCTACGCTTTGGTAAAAAATAGCACTTGGTGTTTTGGCTAAATTGTCACAAAAATGCATAATCCAACTGCCAATATGGCGTTGATAAAACGCTAATTGGCGGTAACCTGGCGCCTCTAAAATTAGGCAGCCCATGACTTCACATAACGCGGCGACATGGTCTTCTGGCTCTTTGACGTTATCTTCACGTTCAAAACCCAGTTGCATTAGGTCATTACGCAATGCCGCTAAGGGTTTATCCATTAACGACCCGGTCATAAACCAACTGCCATAAGGCATAATCTCGCCACTGCCAACGCCTAAGAAAATGGCAAAATATTCATCTTCTAATGTGTTGGTGTCACTGTTTGATGCCGCGAGTTTTAACGCATGCCATGCTTGGCTCATGGTATTGCCTTCTTCGGCTTCTACCTCTAAATCAGCTAAAAACTGCAATAATTCAGCACTTGGTTGGCGGCGTAATAACGCAGCCAGTAGCTGATATATATCGGCTCTTAACTGATCATTCTCACTTACTTTTCTTCCTGTTTCTGTCATAGCAGATCTCTTATTGCAATTGCTTTTCTGGATCGTCAAGGATGTCTTCAAACATGTCTTTTACACGGCAATCGCCACACATTTTCAAACGCTCAATATTAGCGCTAAATGCGCTATGTTCACCCACCATCTCAATTACTTTATGTATCATTGATTGAGTCGCAAATTCGCTACCGCATCGGATACATTCAAATGGGGGTTCTTGCTTTAACATTTGAACTTGTTGTCTTGCAGACTGATTGAAGTTGATTTGTGGCACTAAGCTAATCACGTTTTCGGGACAGGCGGCTTCGCATAACCCACATTGGACGCAATCTTGCTCGACAAACTTAAGTGCCGGTGAATCGCCACCATCCTTTAACGCTTGTGTTGGACACGTGGCCACACACGACATGCATAATGTGCACTTGTCGCTGTTTATGCTCACCATACCGTATGGAATATTCGCCATGGCTAACACATCATCAACACCTGCGGCTTGGCCATTAAGGTGGTCAATAGCTTGAAACACGATACTGCGTTTCACATTGGTATTAGGTTCGATAGCGTTTAAGGTCATCGGCATTATCACTGGCCAAGCTAAACTAACCGCTAGCACATCATCTAATTGGCTTAGCTCTGACGGGGTAATTAACCGGATCCGTTGTGGCTGGCCCATTTGATCGAGAATACGATTCGCTAATGCTGACTCACCTTTAAGCATTTGCAGTAATGTTGGTGCTGTTGTCGGCGTTTGTAAGATTAAAATTTCCCGTGCGCCATTAGCTAATGCTGCCAACCAATGGTCAATACTCGCCACGGTGATTTCTTCCATTGCGACAGGTAAAACGTCACCACTGAGCTGTTCCGTAATCCATTCGGCACCCGCTTCATTGTCATGAAATAAAATAACCGGTGCAGTTTGTGCTTCTTGGCGATAACGACTGACTAGCTTTTCAAGGTAAGTATGCAGTGATGCTGGGGTGGGTAAATCGTAACTTAACGCCCCTGTTGGGCATGCATTGGTACAACTGCCTGCGCCATGACAAAGATAAGGATCAATTTCAATTTTATGCGCTACGCTACTAATGGCATCGGCAGGACAAAAGTTTAAACAACGGTTACAACCGTTTAAGCCGTGTTTGTCATGGGCACAAATATCACTGTTAACCCGAACATAGCGCGGTTTATCAAACTCACCGATTAAGTCTGGAATGTTGGCAATTGCATCAGCAAGTAACGCGGAGTCTTGGCCAACATAAAAGTAACCCGGTGGAAGCATTTCAAGGCTGATGCAGGGACTGTGGCTTAAATCGAGCACGATATCAAAATGCGCTTGACGAATGGCGACCACACTTAACTCTGTGATACCGCTTTCACCTTCCACTTTAACCTGAAACTGTCCTAGAAAACCTTTAACGCTTGCCAATTTATTGTAATAACTTTCGACATCAGTGGCCGCATTCATTACTGCTTCAAGGTGGGTTTCGTCTTGGCTAGTGATCGCTTCATTGGCCAAAATAACCCGGCTTGCCATAGTGGACAATTTGTCCGCCGCTAAACGCGCCAGATCTTCAGGCCCAATAACGAGCACATGCCCCTTGGTGGTATAGCTGACAGTAGGCGGAATTAAATTTTGCAAAATCTGCGTATTCGCCATTACCTGTTGTCGTGCTTGTTTCAGCTGTGGCTGGTTTTTTCTAATACTCATTGCGTTCCCAATTCTCGGTTTTTATACCTCATTAACAGTGGTAGCTCAGTTCACTGTTGACGCTTATTGCTGGTCATTAATTGACTATCATTAATTAACTCTAACTCGTGCTAAATCGTTAAATAACGGCTTTTATCTGTGTCACATTTATTTAGTGACTGTCGGTATTACGCTTTCGCCTCATCGCTGGCGGCAGCTTGCTTTATCAGGTCATCATCGTGACAAAGCGGTTGTTCTTGTGACGATAACGCTGCAATCTGTGGTGCATTTTCATCGGCTAAAACAATTTGCTCCTCTTCAGTTATCGAGTCGGTTTGTTCAGCCAGTGCTGTTTCCGCTAAGTCAGTTTGTGCTAAATCGGTTTGTGCTAAGTCAGCATCTAATTCTGGCTCAGGCTGTTCTTTTTCAATGACATAACGAAATACTTTATTGGCCAACTCGGCTGAGACATCCGCAGAGAGTAACGGTTGATTTGTATAATCCAGCGCATATTCAAGTAGCCCATCGATATGACCGTATTGCGGTTGTTTCCATAACGCTCGCAGCGCTGCGGCTTTAGTCGTTGGGTCAACACTTTTGGCCATAAAACGCGCAAAACTGCCGCCAACTTCAATAGTACTCGGGTCAGGTAACGGCTCAGACTCTGTCACCTCATCGGGCTCATGGTCTATTGTGCTAACGTCTTGCAGCGTTTCCGCTGGTAGCGTGTCTGTGTCATCAGCATGATCTAGCGTGTGCTGCAGCAGCGCTTCTTGTTCAGCCTCTTCAGCGACCCGCTGACGCCTAAGCTCCCAACGGTTAATTAATCCTTCAGCCTTATCATTCATTGCATTTTCCCTGAGTGATTAGCGCTGGGTCCTTCATTTTTACGACGGTTAACATGCTTACGTCTATGGGCACTGATCTCGACCTCGCCGTGACGAGTGATAAATGCTTCTATCCAACAAGCTATTGCACCAGGCATTGGGATATTGAGCACCGGAGTATCTGATTCAAGACAGCCAGCGCTGACATATTGGTCAGCTGAAATCATCGCAGGAACCCATGTGCCATCAATCAGTTCGTCGCATACGATAAAAAGTGTTGAATTATCCATATCAAGATTGATGCGATAACTACCACGTTCATCTTTGTGTAATGCCAATTTAACCAAAACACCATTGTCAGGCTGTTCTAGCGTGGCAGGAATCATTTGGTCAAGCTCCCAACGGACTGATGTCCAACGCCCTACTTGGGTTTGCACTTTTTTGAGTGAAACATACATTGGCCAAATCGTGTCGGTGTGTTGCATGGAATGCTTACCTCTGACATGAATATGTGTATTGAAATACACTAGATTGATTTCTTTATTATTAAAGTAGCAGCAAAAATGATGCCAACTAGAAAGTAAAAATAACTTTGAACTAGATCCCGAAATTATTAGTAATAATAGGACAATATGTCCACTATGCAATTTTAGGTGGGACATAAATACACGCCAATAACATTGAATTTGTCAAGATTTGCGCCAGATCACGCTTAGGTAAGTTGTTTTAAGTTAAGGGAATAATAATTGCTATGCTTATTAGGTGATGAAGCAGGCAAACACGGCCTACTCCCATTAATGAAACACCCACTTAGAGGCTAACTCGCTTATGATTCAATCTGTTTCAGCCACATCTTTGCAGCGCAACGCGATAAAATTTGTTAAAACCAAGACTCAGGTACCGCTGACCATTGCAGTCAAAGCCGTAAACGAGCTAGGTCAAGTCGTCGATAAATTTGTCGCCTGTGAACGCCCATTAACTGTGTACTTAAATTGGCGTCCCATTGTGACCTTAATGACATTGGGTGCAAAACCAGAGTCCCTAACGCTTGGATACTTAAAAAACCAAGGGTTTATTAGTGAGTTAAGTTTACTTGAATCGGTTATTGTTGATTGGGATGTCAGCTCAGCTGCGGTGATCACCCAAGAGGTCTCTGAGGATATTGAGCAGAAGTTAGCCGAAAAAACCGTCACATCCGGTTGTGGCCAAGGCACGGTTTATGGGGGGTTTTTAGAAGGTTTAGATAAGATATCATTGCCGACACCGGCATTAAAGCAATCGACTATTTATGCCTTACTCGGCAACATTAATGCCTATAATGAAACCTACAAAAATGCCGGCGCCGTCCACGGCTGCGGAATATGCAAAGACGAGAAAATTTTAGCCTTTGTTGAAGATGTTGGCCGCCACAATGCCGTCGATACTCTCGCCGGAGATATGTGGTTAGATCAACAATCGGGACATGATAAAATTTTTTACACCACAGGTAGACTGACATCTGAAATGGTCATTAAAGTTGCCAAGATGGGCATACCGGTACTACTGTCGCGCAGTGGCGTGACCCAAATGGGCTTAGACTTAGCCCAGCAAATGGGTATTACCCTAATTGCTCGCGCCAAAGGGCGGCACTTTTTGGTGTATCACGGCAGTGAAACGATAACATTTGATGCAGCGAAGGATTAAGGACGCAATGCGACCCATTGTTGACGTAATGCAGGGCTTAAAAAGCTCCACGCTAATATGCGGGTCGCTTTATTACCTTGTGTCATCTCGATGGTTTTCACCTCAACGGCGTTCACTTGTTTGAGTAATTGATAACAAGGTTTGAGGTTTTCTGACTTTGAGACTAATGAGGTAAACCATAGCACTTGGTTAGCATAATCTCGGCTTTGTTTGATCATATTAGCTAAAAATTGTTGCTCACCGCCCTCACACCATAGCTCTGCTTTTTGACCACCAAAATTAAGCGTAGGCTTAGCTTGGCTTGCCGCTAACTTACGCGATTTTTGCCCCTGGTTTTGTTGCTTATTTTTGGCTAAATTATTAACTTTACGTAATGATCCCTCAGATGCTTCAGCGAGTGAACGATGAAACGGCGGGTTACACAAAGTGACATCAAACTGTTCATCGGTAGCAATCAGACCGTTAAAGATATGCTCGGGTTGATGCTGTAATCTTAACTGCAAATGCGTGGCAATCTTTGAATTTTGTTGTGCAATCTTGGCGACATTAGCGATAGAGACAGGATCAATATCCGACGCCACAAATTGCCAACCATAGGTTTGGATCCCAAGTAACGGATAGATACCATTTGCACCGGTGCCGATATCCAATCCGCGAATACGCGCCCCTTTAACCACCTTGCCTTTGACCGCTAATAAATCAGCAATGTAATGTAAATAGTCCACTCGACCAGGCACCGGTGGGCACAAATATCCGTCAGGAATATTCCAGCCATTAATGTGATACTCGCTCAGCAGCAATGCCGCATTGAGGCTTTTTACCGCTTTAGGGTCGGCAAAATCGATAGAATCATTACCATAAGGGTTTGGACGTACAAAAGAGGCTAGCGCTGGCATAGCGCTTATTAATGCGGCAAAGTCGTAACCCTGTTGATGGGCATTACGCGGATGCAATGCTTTTGATAAGACAGGCTTGCTGAACTTTACCGAGGCGCGGTTAATGTTGGCAGTCGACCGGCTTGGCGGACGCTTAGCGGTATCATGTTTGGCTCGCACTGGCGGTGTCGTTGAACGGGTCATTAATCGTATAAATACTTAGTGAATAATAAATTAACCACAATAGAGCGACCGACTTCTTGCTCCATTAGGCTATTGACCGTCTCATAGCATTCACGGCGAATGTCTTCTCTTCCAGATAAGGATTTAACCTTTTCTTCGGACTGATTACCTAAAATTTCAACAATGGCCGAACGTAGCAAAGGATCGTGATGCTCTAAGCTCATTAAATCGTTTGGATCTTTTACCATCAATTCAACACTGATTTTAACAAAACCTAACTTTTTTCGATTCGAAATATAGTTAGTCACAATGTCCGGCTCAAAGCCGTAATAAGCATAATCTTCGAGGGCTTGCTCATCTGCTGCATGGACATTAAATGCAAAACAACACAGCATAACTAACGTTGAAACCAATTTTTTCATAGTGAAACAAACTCCGTCAATGTGGAACGTTAATTAAATAAGCCATATTGGCCACTCCCTTAGAGTGTTTGCTCATCTTTGACATGATAGACTAATGCCGTTGAGATATATTGTAACGAGTTTTAGATGAATGTGACCAGTATTAGCTTTCCTTATGGTGAATCAATTCATTGGTTTTCGCCACAAAAAATCGATTCATTGCCCGATAGCCAGCTTAAAGAATGGTTATTAGCAACGGGGAGTTTGACCCTGCGCCTTAAGACACACTGTAATCATTTTGAAGTAAAAGTGTTAGGCGAGCATTTACTTGAGCCTCTAGCAGATGAGTTCCCGGCTCAGACTGACCCTGTTTGGGTCCGTGAGGTATTATTGTGTCTTGACGGTATCCCATGGGTATTTGCCCGAACACTGATCCCACAAACCATTTTAAGCACTCAGCGCAATGACAATCAATACAATGATTTTACTCGCCTTGGCACTCGGTCTTTGGGTGAATTATTGTTTACTAGCCCAGACATTACGCCAGGCAATATTGAAGTCGCCCAGTTTAAAACCTGTGGCCGTTTAGCAGCCTTAGCCACCAGCTTAAATCAACACGTTAACAGCAGCTTATGGGGCCGTAGACGCTACTTTAATTTACATGACTCACAACTTATTGTTAGCGAAATATTTCTGCCTGCGGCGGTCGATTATATTAATCAAAGCGCTTAGTGTGCTCGTTAACCCTATCTCATAATCTAATGTTATTAATTTAAAACAAAAAACGCCCTTATGGGCGTTTTTGTATTGTTAGGATTAAACCCGCTTACGCCAGTATCCTAACAAGCTCAGCATCAACACACTTAACCAACCCAAACTACCACCACCGCTATCACTGTCTGTTGTAACTGGCGTAGCAACAGTCTCTATTGACGCTAATACGTTTACGGCTTGGTTGACCGTAACAACATTACCAACAGAGTCTGTGGCCACTAACGTAATGGTATAAGTACCTGCTGCTGTATAAGTATGGCTTGGGTTTTGCGCCGTACTAGTACTGTTATCGCCAAAATCCCATAGATAAGTCAAATGACCAAAACCTTGGCTAGACGTGTTAGTCAACATCACAGTAAATTCAGTTTGAGATAAAGAAAATGCCGCTATAGGCTGAATAACCACGCGTACTGTTTCTGTTGCCGTCACAGTATTACCCGCACCATCTTTGACAATAACACTGACAATATAGTCGCCCGATACAGAGTATGTGTAACTTGGCGCAGTATCGGTACTGGTGGCACTATTTATCCCAAACGACCATAGGTAAGTGTAATCACTGCCGCCACTGACCACCGCATTAAAGCTCACATCAGCACCAATGGCTTGCGCATTAATGTCGGCCGTAAGCGTAACGGGTGGCAATACGCTGCTATCAGACAAGGCAAACTCAATGGTTGCTGTACTGCTGTCGTTGGCTTGCTCGGTGATTTGTATGGTAAAGCCTAACTCAGGCAAAATAATACCTGACTGAGGTTTTAACGGCGCACTGTAGTCACGATTGTCATCAAATAGTGATTCTGCCGCTAAGTGGTTGTCACCGCTATAACTACTTTGGGCAAATAAGCTAAATGTTGCATCGCGAATTTGCACATCGGTAGGCTGACTGCCAATCAGGTTTTGGTCTGCATCTACCACACCAATTAGCCCTTTTCCGGGATGCGATGACACATTGTTATCGGTTTGATTAAAGTTTTCTAACCACAACAATATACCCGCTTCATAGTTGTCATAAACCAGCCCAGCGTCTACACCTTGGTGGCTGCGTAATTGCACAATGTAACGTCTTGCTTTACCAGGAAGGTTATCTTCAATGCGGCTAAAACCAGATAAGGTTGCCACGGCGTTAGTTTCGGCTCCATCGCGATAAAATGCCGTGTCTTGGTTGGTTAATTGAATATCATCAATCGCCATACCATAATCGCCAACGGCTTCATCGGTTTTGTACACCACACTGATTTGCACATCACGACCGGCATATGCGCTCAAATCAAAATTTAGGTCCACCCAAGAATCGCTTCCATACGCGGTACTGATGTCGCTCGACTTACCGCTAATCGAATGTTTTACCGTAGGATAAACTGAATTTGTATTGTTCGTGTGGTTACCTTCTATGGCAACGCTATCAACCAATACCTGCACATAATCATAATCATCTTCAATATCCCAATGGGCTTGAAAAGATAAGGATAACGGCGTCGCTAATGGTAATGTCACATCAAATGACATGGCATTATTGATCAGGTTGCCTTGACCTGAATAATATTGATATTGACCGGTTAATGGCGCTTTAAACGTAATGTCCTCCGCAGGGAGCGCGATTGATAGCTGGTTTACCGCATCAGTATTAACAGCATGATTAAGCTTCACAGCGGTACCGCTGCTGGTTAAATCGGCCAGTGATATATATTGTTCATTAACCCATTTACCCTTGTATTTTTGCTGTAAGAAGGATTTTGCATACGGACTCAAACCACTGGGTTGAGCACCCGCAATGCTACCCGTCCAGCTACCGCCAGACATCAACGACCAAGAACCTACGGGTGAACCGTCGCCGCTATTAGTGGTGTCATACTCATCCGGCAAGCCTAAATCATGACCAAACTCGTGAGTACATACTCCTGCAGCAGAATCGATAGGCTGCACGGTATAACCAAACACCTTAAGACCGCCACGGCCAGGAATGATATAACCATTGGTATTCGAATCGACATAAAAACGGTGCGACCAAATGGCATCAGTACCTAACACTCCGCCACCCGCTTCTTCACCAATGCTAGAATGAAATAGCATCACGTGATCAATAATACCATCTGCTTCATCATAATTACCGTCGCCATCTATATCAAAAGGGTCTTCAATATCGTATTGGGCTAATTCAAGGTCAGTCATGTTTTGCACGGCTTTGGTCACCGCTTCTTTGACGAGCTCAGGTACTGCCTTGTCATTTTCATCAACATCATTACCACCGTAATAAGCGGCATTGTTGTCTGCGGTTACCCAGTCTTGCACTTGGCCGGTAAAATAAAAGCTATTACCCGACACGGCCTGAAAATACTGATAAGCCGATTGCAGAGTTTGATTACTTGGGCCTACAAAACCGCTTTCTGAAAATAATAGTTGCTGATAATGGGATGCTGGAAAGCTGCTGTAATACATGTCGGTATCACCAGCCTCAAGTTGGTTAGCATCGTGTGGTAAGTCTGGAAAGTCCACCAATACAGCTAAAACCTTTACTGTTTTGGTGATATCTTGATCGGCTAAGACTTTGTTATTGGCCGCGGCATATTGAGCACTATTAGTGTTTTTTTGCGCTGAGCGTTTAATGCGCAGTTGCTCAGCTTTGACTTCAATAGTGGCAGGTTTAAACCTTGTATGACGACCTCGACTCACAAAGGCATCAACAGCGGCTTGTTTAACGGCCTCACTGGCGTCGGCGCTCACTTCACCACGTTTAATCAACCAATACAGCACTTGTTGTTCATTAATTAACCCGCCATCAGCAGGTGTACCCGTTTGCGGAGCCGCAAGTACTGCCATGCTAGTGCATGCAAGCAATAACGTTGAAATGGCTAACCCTTGATATTTAGTCAACTTACTCATTACGACTTACCTGTATTGGGTGTTGGTTTATGGCATTTTTCAAATGCTTTTTGGCGTTTAGTGATGTAATCAGCAACAATTTTATCTATTTGTGCTTGATCCATATCGGCGGTGATTAGCCCTTGGGCCCGCAAATTTTCAGTTAATTTAGTGCGATCACGTAAAGGTGGCATCCCGCTAGGGCCACAATCTTTAACTAACGGTTTGACTACCACAACAGTGGCCGCTTGTTCGTCTGCCGATGCTGCCGACTGATTTTGACACCCTTGCAAGGTCATAAAAACCAGTCCCAACGTGACGATAATGTATTTCATAATTCACCCCAAACAATAATGACATAACATTAACAGCTGCAACTGCTGGGTTACAATTAAGTTAGACATTCTTTAATGTAAATGTATCCGTTCGATTAAAAATTAATAAAAAAGGCTATTAAGCTAGCTTCAGCAAACAAAAAGCCGACTCTGTCGAGTCGGCTTTTTACCTTCACGGGGAATAAGTGCTGAGGCAAATTGATAAAAGCGGCTTACTTTTTATCCATTTCAGAGCACACTTGCCATTTTTTTGCTAACGAGGCGTATTAACGCGTCAATAGGGGCCTATTGTAACTCGATACTCGTTCGATCACGGCACAAAGGGTTGTTTGATAGCCGCTGATTATCCAGCGTTGAGGTGACCTATCAATAGTCAGTCTATTACAAGAGACATCAACGCAGTGAGCGAGAAAAAACGGCTGCTTGATAATCGTTTAGTATCCCTAGAGTTAACTCAGTGTTATATCTCTCGGTAAGAATTAACTTAAGCCACTGTGGGTAATGTATTTTGATATCCCATCAAGTAACATTTGTACTGATATCATCACCAATACCATTCCCATTAACCGCTCTACCGCTATTAAACCTTTCTCACCAAGTATGCGAGTAAACAACTTATAAAACATTAAGATAAACGCACTCATGCCCCAGGCAGAAACTAACGCAATCGTCCAATCCGTCATACGGCTGTTGTCAGTGTGCGCCAGTAATATCAATGCCGCTAAAATAGACGGACCCGCTATCAAAGGGATCGCCATCGGGACAATAAAAGGCTCTTCACCTGCTGCCATTCCGGCAACGCCACCCGGCGAGGGGAAGATCATTTTGATCGCGATTAGGAACAGGATAATGCCACCGGCAATACTGACGGACTCAGTACGTAAGTCCAGAAAATTAAGGATGGCTTCACCGGTATACAAAAATGACAACATAATGACCAGCGCAAACAACAGTTCACGGATTAATACTTTACGGCGCTTTTTGGGATCAAGATGGCGCAATATGGAAGCAAATACAGGTAAATTACCCAGCGGGTCTATAATCAAGAACAGCATGACGGCTGCAGAAAAAACATCCATGGACGACAATCTTTTAATTAACGAAATATGGGCTACATTGTATACTCAACGCAGTAACATAAGCGATGCAGATAGCCAATTTATTGATGACTTTAGGGCTATAGCCGCTAATAATTGTAAACAATTTCACATGATAAATAACCAGCCAACAGTTACCAACACAATGATCTTATGAACTTTTTTCTACTTTATCTTCAATGACTCGATCTATATTCACAACTAACCAAGTGTAATTTTTTCAGCTTGAAATATTCACACACTACAATACTGGTTTAGAATGTTATACTGCGTTGTTTTTTTCGATTGATTTCTGGATAACATGCTCTATCTAATCGCTAGCTGTATTGCATTACTGTTTGGGCCTCTTTTTTACCGCTTCTTCTCATCAGGTAGTGGACTTCAAAAGGGCTTAGATGGATTTATTTTCGTCTCCCTTGGCGGACTAGTCCTCATTCATATTTTGCCGGAACTATTGGAGCATGGTGGGTTTATCACGCTATTGTTTGTCATGCTTGGCGTTTGGGGCCCTACGGCCAGTGAAAAGCTGTTTCATCGATATTCAGAGATCACTCACAACATCACCCTCACATTAGGTATTGGCGGACTGCTGCTGCATACCATGACTGACGGTGGAGCCATGGTCTTGGCACAACAAGAAGGTAATTCGGCACTCCTTGCTTTAGGCGTGATCATGCATCGCTTACCTGTTGGTGTCGCTATTTGGTGGTTACTCAAGCCTCAAGTTGGCACTCGGTGGGCTAGTGTGGTTTTAGTTGCCATGATGATATTAACCAGTGTCGGTTACTTTGCTGGCGAGCATTTATTGACTCAATTAAGCCTTGAAAACACCGTTTACTTGCAAGCCTTTGTTACGGGTTCAATTTTACATGTGGTGTTACATCAGCCTCACGGCCACCAAGATGAAGATAAACAGGGCCAATATCAGTATCAGGCAGGTATCGGCAGCTTACTTGGTCTAGGACTATTGGCTTTATTACTCCTCATGGACACCGGCGGCCACGAACATGCTCATCAAAATCATGGTTCAGAACAATTCGTTAGTTGGTTACTGACAATTTCACCTATTTTATTAGGCAGTTACTTTATTGCTACAGCTCGGTTCGCATCAGGATTACGACCATCTCATTCCTCCTTAGGGCTGCGTTGGTTACAGCGTTTAGCTGGACCAGAAGCATTATTAATTACCTTATTACTGTTAGGCCCTTGGTTTGCGCTTTACCAAGCGCTGGGGTTATTGACCATTGGGGCACTAATGACCCTGACGCAAGTGGATCTGACGGACCCGCATCCAACCTTATCTGAGTCACCATGGCATTTTGGTTTTAGCCAATTAGTCGACCGCAGTGCACCATGGATTATCCTCAGCTTAGTATTGGCAAACCTCATCGGTCATCCATCGGTTCCGTTACAAAACCCTGCATTGCAAGTGTTTATTTTACTCTTAGTCTTTTTACCGATGCGTTTTTGTAATTTAGGCACGGTGATTTTAGCCCTTGCTTTGGCTTACAGTGGTTGGAGCCAAATTGCAGTGGCCTTTACCTTATTGGCCGCACCCGTACTCAGTATTAGCCAATTGAAGTTAATGAATTGGAAACAAGGACTCATGTTAGGCGGTATTTTACTTGTAGGGCTAATGGTGGCAGATCAATTACCCCTGAGCTCGTCATTAACATTACAACTGCCTGATTCAGCTAATATTATTGGCTTAGTGGCGATCGTTTTATTGTTTGGCGCCAGCTTACTTCGACTTGGACCTCGAGATTTTTTAAGCCGTTTGATGATTAACTTAAAATCAGCACCACATACCCATGATCAAGACCATCACTCAGACACCCAGGGCTCACATCATCACGACTCAGCTTCGACACATAAACATCATCATTAATCAGGATCTATGAACTAGGTTATGATGATGGTGTCGACATATTTAAAGGGGCAGCTATGTGTATTTTATTTATTGCCGTTGAGGCGCATCCAGATTATCCCTTAATCGTCTGTGCCAATCGCGATGAATTTCATCACCGAGCAACCGAACCCGCCTATCGTTGGGCAACCATGCCAGCTATTATCGCAGGACAAGATAAACAAGCCGGCGGAACATGGATTGGGGTCAATGAACAAGGTCAATTTGCTGGGTTAACTAATATTCGTTCAATCGAACAACAAGATGGCGTTCGCAGTCGCGGTGAATTAGTCGTTGATGCACTCACAAAACATCATATCAATAGCCAATGGCTCATTGAACATGCAGACAATTACAATCCGTTTAATTTAGTTTTCGAACAACACCAACAACTCTTTTGCTTTAACAGTAAGATGTTAACCACGACTCGGCTTACTTCAGGTTTTCACGCCGTGAGCAACGGGGCATTAGATGATATATGGCCTAAGATGGCTAAAGGTCAACAGCAGCTTCAAAACTATATCAACCAGATGCAATCACCTTGCATAGACCAATTACTGGCGATCATGCGGGATACCTCGCAACCAAGGGATCAAGATTTACCTCAAACGGGCATTAGCCTTGAATGGGAGCGTCGACTGTCCTCTATTTTTATCCAACATGAAGCATACGGCACTCGTTCAACCAGCATTGTATTAAAACACCGCAGTGGTAACGTGCAATTTACTGAAGTGAGATACGATGGTAAGGCACGTAATTTAGGGACTCAACATATTAATCTTGCCTAAAAAATCTACTTTGTCTGAAATACAAACCGTGATCTGTTGCACAGTCTGGTCATTATCCCATATCAGCTATCGCTAAACTTCACTCGTCGCCATAAGCAACATTCATTTTTACAACCTAGATCAAGGTTATTTGATTACGAACATTGCATACTTCGTATGTTGCTAATTTACCCATTGGAGGACACGCCTTGAAGCAGCCCACTCAGATTAGTTGGGATCAGTCGATGATCGAAAAATACAATTACAGCGGTCCCCGTTATACTTCTTACCCGACCGCACTAGAATTTGACGATGCCTTTACTGAGCAAAATTTACTGACATCAATTAAAAATAGTAAATCAGACAAACTGTCGCTTTATGTACATATTCCATTTTGTGCCAAGCTTTGTTACTACTGTGGTTGTAATAAAATTATTACTCGTCACTCACACAAAGCCGACCAATACATTGAGTATCTGGCCACTGAAATTATTAAACGTGCCCCACTATTCAAAAATTACACGGTAACCCAAATGCATTGGGGTGGTGGTACACCTACGTTTTTAAGCCCAGAACAAATCCTTAAACTGAGCAAGCTAATTAAACAACACTTTAATTTTGCAGACGTTGGTGAATACTCTATTGAAGTCGACCCTCGAGAAATCGAGTTAAGTATGTTGGATACCTTAAAAGAAGCTGGGTTTAACCGAGTGTCTATTGGTGTGCAGGACTTTAATAAAGAAGTACAAATTGCCGTTAACCGCGAGCAAGACGAACAATTTATTTTCGACTTAATGGCTAGGGCAAAAGCACTAGGCTTTGTATCTACTAACGTCGATTTAATTTACGGCTTACCGCTGCAAACACCAGAAACGTTTGCTAAAACTATAGCCCGAATTATTGAGCTTTCACCCGATCGCTTATCTGTCTTTAACTATGCACATTTACCATCGCGTTTTGCTGCACAGCGTAAAATTAAAGAACATGATATGCCGGCTCCACAACAAAAATTAGATATGCTACGTCAAACAATAGAATCATTAACGGGTGCCGGTTATCAATTTATTGGTATGGACCACTTTGCCAAACCCAATGATGAGCTATCAAAATTACAAAACACCGGTAAATTACATCGTAATTTCCAAGGTTATACCACCCAAGAAGAATGTGACTTACTTGGATTAGGGGTGTCATCTATCAGCCAAATTGGCGACTGCTATGCCCAAAATCAAAAAGATATTCGTCCATATTACGAATCGATTGATGCCAATGGTCATGCATTATGGAAAGGTTGTAGCTTAAATCACGATGACGAAATTCGCCGTGCGGTGATTAAACAAATTATCTGTCATTTTGATTTAGACATGGACAAAATTGACCGTAAGTTTGCGATTAACTTCGAAGAATATTTTGTGGAAGATCTGAAATTATTACAAACCTTTATCAATGATAAACTGGTCGATATCACAGATCGCAAGTTAACAATAAGCCCGACCGGTCGACTACTTATTCGTAATATTTGCATGTGCTTTGATGTGTATTATCGCCAAAAAGCCCGTCAACAACAGTTTTCAAGAGTAATCTAAGCAACTGTTTATAAGCAATATAATATAAAAACAGCCAGCATTTGCTGGCTGTTTTTGTAAACTAATCTTATTAGACTGCTTTTATATCGTCGTTGACGCTACTACGCTTTTTTGGCATATAACGCTTTGCGGTCACTATCAGATATAAAGGCCATTTCAACACCATTACGTTGCAATGTCGCCAGCTGGCCATCACTTAGACCCATTTCAGATTTAACCACACGGTACTCGTGAGCAATATCAATCGCACTCACCCCTGGGTCGTCAGTATTGAGTCCAATCAATACCCCCGCATCCATAAACTTATGCAGTGGATGAACAGCATAATCTTTAACAGTAGAGGTATGTAAGTTGCTGGTTGGGCACGATTCTATCCCGATCCTGTGTTTGGCAAGATATTCCATCAATTTAGGATCCTGAATCGCATTCACGCCATGACCAATACGTGTCGCGCCTAATACATTAAGAGCTTGCCAAATACTTTCAGCCCCTGCCGCTTCACCAGCATGAGCGGTGATCTGTAATCCCGCATCTCGAACACGCTTAAAGTGTTCTGTAAACAAATCGCCAGGGAAACCGAGTTCATCTCCAGCTAAGTCCATCGCGACAATACTGTCACGGTGAGCGAGTATGCCTTCAAGCTCTAAACGGCATTTCTCTTGTCCAAAAGAACGCGACATAATACCAATTAGGTTAATGTTAATATCATGCTCTTTGACACCGGCACGCACACCATCGATAACGGCTTCAACAACGCCTTCAATGGCTAAATTATGATTCATCGCCATGTAATAAGGACTAAAGCGCAATTCAGCGTAATCTAACCCTTGCGATGCTGCATCGACAACATTCTCATAGGCAACACGTTTCACCGCGTCAAGATCGGCTAATACAGCAACCATCCAATCTAGTTTCTTCAAAAAATCCATTAGGTTGCTTTCTTTACCTTGGATTTGCACAAATGGCGCAAGCTCTTCTAGTGAATTAGCGGGTAATTGAATACCATGTTGATGGCCTAATTCCCAAATAGTCTTTACGTTAACATTACCGTCTAAGTGTCGATGTAAATCAACTAGCGGAATGGTTTTATCTATCATAATTAACCCCTATAAACTTACCCTGCCATTAGTTTAATTTTGTCGGTCAGAGAATCGTTTTCAGTTTAACATGTATTGAGACTAATTCTGATGAGCAATGTTTTTTCTGGAATCTATCACACCAAAAACTCATGCTAATTTGTGATGTGTTTTTTATGCTTAAATCGGGCATACTCTAATACTGACAAAAAGGTTAAATAATAAAGGACTATTAATGCGCTTGCTGATCCTACCGGCACTGATAATATTAACTTTATCGGCTTGTAATAGTGTTACCACGACTCAGATTGATAGCCGCGTCACTCGCCAACAAACGCAGATAGATCCCAATTTACAAGCGATTATAGACCAGAGTTGGGCAGTTAATTTAGCTTATTCACCGATGTTAGCAGCCAGTTTAGGTGACGCTTCTGCCGCAGGAATGCTTGACGATTTATCTGCTCAAACATTAGCGAAAAAATACCAACAGACCCTCGAAAATCTCAAAAAACTTAAACAGCTTGACCGAAAGCCGTTATCAAAATCCGATGTCATCAATGCTAAAATTTTGCAGGATCAGCTGCAAAATGAAGTCGACCTGTATCGTTTTCATGACCACTATTTACCTATAACGGCTGAAAGTGGTTTCCATGCATATATCGCATCGATTGCTAAAGCTCGCTTCAGTAGCGTTGAAGATTATCAGCACTATTTAGCTAAACTTAAACAATTACCACGCCATTTTACCCAGCAAATATATTGGCTCAAACAAGGCTTAGCCGCTGGTATCACCCCAGCAAAAGTCACCTTAAAGGGTTTTGAAGACAGCATTAGCGCTTTTATTGTTCCGGTTGAAACCAGCGGTTACTTTACGCCGTTTACCCATTACCCTGATCATTTTAGCGCGTCAGAAAAAGAATCGCTGACCCAACAAGGTCGAGCCACTGTAGCGCAAATCGTACTACCGCTGTATCAGCAGTTTTATGATTTTATGACTCAAGAATACATTCCTAATGCACGAATAAACATTGCCGCTTCCGCCTTGCCTGATGGCTCGGCTTTTTATCAAAACAGAGTTGAGTATTACACCACACTGCCAATGACCGCTGAAGAAGTCCATCAGCTTGGATTACAAGAAGTCGCTCGTATAAGAGCAGAAATGGAACAGGTTATTAAAGACGTTGGCTTTAAAGGCAGTTTTGCTGACTTTTTAACCTTTTTGCGCACCGATCCACAATTTTATCCTAAAACAGCTAATGAATTACTTAAAGAAGCGGCGTTTATTGCCAAAAAAGCCGATGCTATATTACCTAAATATTTTGGCAAATTACCACGGACGCCTTATGGCATTGAACCTGTACCTGCAGAAATAGCGCCAAAATACACAACGGGACGCTACTCAGGTTCAAACCGTGACGACGAGCCCGGCTATTATTGGGTGAACACCTACGCCTTAGATAAGCGACCGCTTTACGAGCTTGAAGCATTAACCTTACATGAAGCGGTTCCAGGGCATCATTTACAGATATCATTGAATAAAGAACTGACTAATTTACCCAACTTTCGGCGGTACAGTTATATCTCTGCGTTTGGTGAAGGTTGGGGCTTATATTCAGAATATTTAGGCGTAGAAGCCGGGTTTTATCAAGACCCCTACAGTAACTTTGGCCGCTTAACCTATGAAATGTGGCGTGCGGCCCGTTTAGTCGTCGACACTGGCATGCATGCTAAAGGTTGGAGCCGCCAACAAGCGATAGATTTTATGGCCAGCAATACAGCCCTTTCAATGCACAACGTCACCACAGAAATAGATCGTTATATTTCTTGGCCAGGCCAAGCACTGTCATACAAAATTGGTGAATTAACCATAAAACGCTTACGCGCTAAAGCAGAAAAATCATTAGGAAAAGATTTTGATATTAGACAGTTTCATGATGCCGTTTTAGAGAATGGCTCTATCCCGATGTCAGTACTAGAGCAAATGGTTGATGAGTTTATTGCTCGTCAACAAGCAATGGTAAAAGAAGCGAGCAGCGTGTAACAATATAGATGAACGCGTCGAAATTAAACACTATTTAAGATTATAACAAGCTGGCTTATAACAATGCATTACATGAAATTTTCATCCGAATTAAAGCTCAATACCAGTGATCAGCGACACTTTTGGCAACAAGTGCACCAATCGAGTTTCTGCACCCATAACGGAATAAAAATTGCTTATGCGATGATCCAACATCCTAATAATCAACGCGCAATAGTGATCAGTAATGGCAGGGTCGAATCCTATGTGAAGTATCAAGAATTGATATACGACTTATATCAACAAGGATTCAGCGTTTACGCTTTAGATCATCGAGGCCAAGGGCTGTCAGACAGACTCACCCATAATCCACATCAGGGTTATGTTGAGAAATTTACCGATTATACGGATGACTTTGCTCAATTTATTGATCAGGTCGTGCGCCCACAGCTGCATGAAGAGTTATTTATCATAGCTCACTCAATGGGTTGTACTATCGCGAGTGACTATCTAAATAAATACCCGCAAACGTTTGCTGCAGCAGTATTTTCAGCACCTATGTTTGCTATACGTCTACCTTTTGCTCAATCGGTTGTCCGTTGGTTAGCTCAAAAGCTCGATAATAATCGCATTGAAGCAGGCAAAGTACACAGTACCTTTGTGCTAGGTGGAACGCATTACCAACCAGATAGTTTTAAGCGTAACAAGCTCACTCATAGCCCATTTCGCTACCAGCACTATCGCAACGTATTCGAGGATACCACCGAGGTACAGTTAGGCTCACCGACCAATCATTGGTTGCTTGAAGCAATGAGCGCAGCACACAGATGTATCAACTATGCTAAACATAGCCAAACCCCAATACTCATCTTACAAGCAGAAAAAGACACTATTGTCTGTAATAAGGCGCAAAATCAAACATTAAGCACTCATTGTCATAAGGTGGTGATTGAAGGCGCATATCACGAAGTGTTTATCGAGAGCGATAGCATGCGTAATATTGCACTTTCTCATACTATCGATTTTATGGCACAACACTCAACGATAGCTTAGTGTTAATTAACTGAATAATATCGTCATGATCTAGTGGCCGACTAATGATATAACCTTGAAACCAAGTACACTTCGCCTGTGTCAGTAAGTTGAGTTGTTGCTTATTTTCAACCTGTTTAGCGACAACAGGGAAGTTCAATTTGGTCGCAAACTCAACTACAGCACTAACAATATTAAAGCTTTCGGGGTTATATTCTATATCTTCAAGATAAATAGCAGCTAACTTCACTTGTGAAAAGCCAATACCTTGCAGTTGATGAACGGCACAAGAACCACCGCCAAAATTGTCCATCGCAATATTGATACCGTATCGTTGTAGCTCGGAAATTTTGTTTTTTGCCACCTTAGCATTGACCACAAATATGTCTTCCGTTAGTTCAAATTGAAGTAATTTCGGTGATATTTGCGCAGCATTAATCCTGCTAATAATGACATTTACGAAATGATCTTGATGAAAGTGGCGCGAAGAAATATTTAATGACATTAATGGAATGGTTGCATTGGTTTGTTGAAGTAATTGTATCAACTCACAAACCTTATCTAATGCCCATAACTCTAGCTCGAAAATACAATCGGATAATTCAGCTGCAGCAATAAATTTACGTGGACTAATATAGCCATACTGAGGGTGATACCAACGCATCAAGGCTTCAACGCTATTAAGTTGTCCAGCCCGATCGACAACAGGTTGATACACCAATGACATCTGTTGGTTGTGAATAGCAACTTTTAGTTCATTTTGTAATTTAAAAGGTTGTACTTGATTCTGCTCAAACTCAGGTCGATAAATGGCGCAACCATTAGAGCGGCTGTCTTTTGCTTGCTCTAAAGCGCTATCAGCACGAGCCAATAGCACTTGAGGTTCTAATGACTCAATACCATCAAAAATCACTAAACCAATTCTGGCCGAAATAGACAAGTTTTGCTCTGAAATGGTATAACTACGACCAATTAGCTGCCTGACTTCACTTGCTAATGCTAGTGCACGCTTGTTTGCTTGATCGATTTCATTACCAAAGTTTTTGGCCAGAATAACGAATTCATCAGCCCCGAGGCGTGCAACTAAACCAGTACTAGAAAACGTAGCTGATAAGCGCGCTGCTATTTGCATTAACAATCTGTCACCAAGTTGGCGACCCAAAGCATCATTAATTAATTTAAAGTTATCTAAATTAATCATCAATAGCGCAGAGAATTGACCGGTCTTGCGGCTTAAAACCTGTGAATCATAGAGTTGATCGGCTAGTACATCACGATTAATTAAATCGGTAAGGCCATTATGACCTTGCTTATCATTAGCAACACGTTGGCTTTTAACATCACCAGAAACATCTGTAATGGTGCCGATAATCCGCGATGGCCGACCTAACTCATCCCACTCAACTATTTTTCCACGATCAAGAATCCAAATATAGCGGCCATCTTTATGACGCAACCGGTGAACGCTTTCATAATATTCATGTTGGTTACTGATGTAGTTCTGTAAAGTATTTAATACCTGTAGCTTATCACTAAGATGTAAACGAGATTCCCAAACAGAATAGTCATTATCAAGCTCGTAAGGTTGGTAGCCTAAGATGTCTTTCCAGCGATCAGAAACAAACACATCTCCAGTAGAAATACACCAATCCCAAATGCCATTTCGCGCGCCCTCAACCGCAAAAAGCCAACGTTGCTCAGCATCATTAAGCCGTTTCTTGCTTCGAGATAATCGACCATTAACCTGATTTAGATAATCACGTAAGTTAACCAGTTCGGTTGATGCACACATAATATCAGTGTTGAAATCCGGAGAATCAAGGTTTTTAGCTGCTTGGCTTAACTGAATTAACGGTCGTATCAGTAAGTAATGCAACATGAAGCAAAATAGTGACAAAAATAAAGCACCAATCCCCCAGATCTCAATAAAGCGCTTTAAGAGGCGATCAACCGATTCTGATAAGGTATTGGCAATGTCATATTCTAGATAAATTAGATCTACTGAATTTGAATAACTATATCGAGAACTAGCGTTTAAAGGATAATAAGCCTGTATGGATAATCGATCGAAATTGACCTTAAAGTAAGGTTTATTGTTGGCGATAACACTTCCGTGCAAATCAGCAGAATAGCCTTCCAATACGTTAGTAGCATTACTCTCACGCCAAATAATATGATTAGCGAATTGAATTTCACTAGCAGAATCAAGTATCACATACACCATCATATTTTGATCTGTTGAAACTAAAGCAACCTCCTGCTCTAACCGTTCAAAATCTTGCATCAATAAAGATGATTCAACCACGTGACGCATTCTAAATAAATCTTTCTGAATTTGCTCTGATTGTGTTGATGCAAGCTGATCTTTTAGCTCCGCATGCTCATAGAAATACTGTCCACATACCAAACCAAGGTAAAGGATAAAAATACACACAGGAACCAGTATAGTCAGAGAAAGATTCGGCAAACGAGGCAAAATAAACCCACCCAATGAAATATATGAAGATATGCTAGCGGTAATCTTATCAATAAGTAAAGACAGTTATGTCTCCTAATAGCACATACAATATAAAAACTTATTATTTATTAGTAGCTTTAAATCGATCTACACTCTACCCTGTTTGACTGGTAAGTGTAATTTTATTTACGCATATATAGCATATCTGATATATAGAAAGGATTTACTCACGCATGGGCATATTCGACAAACTGCTGTCCTGTTTTGGCTAGTAACAAACTCTACACCATAAATTGCAGCGAAGCTGTTAAATTGCAGACGTAAAAAAGCCCGCTATATAATAGCGGGCTGTTTCACTACTC